>NZNN01000002.1 GCA_002694895.1 Chloroflexota bacterium | reverse complement strand
TTAATATTAGCAATATTATATATATTAATTTCTATATACATTACTAGCCTTGCATATAAAACTATAATTAATCTTCCTGAAATTTCTCCAACAGATTACGGATTACAATATGAAGAAGTAGAATTTCAATCAACTGACAATAACGAATTAACACTGAGAGGGTGGTGGATACCTAATGAGTCAAAAAATACAATAATTTACTTACATGGTATAGATAGCAACAGAGCAGGTCATACATCAGAACAAACTGTACCGCCAGGACTTGAAGTATTGAAGCATATGTATTCAATGGGTTATTCAATATTTACTTTTGATCTAAGAGGACATGGTGTATCTGACACAGCAAAAGTAGGACTTGGAGTAAAAGAAATTGCAGATATTAAAGGTGCAATAAATTATTTAGAATCAACAAAGAATGTTGAAAAAGTAGCATTGTATGGAATAAGTTATGGGGCTGTTCTTGCAATTCTTGCAGGAAATAAAGATGACAATATTAAAGGTATATTCATCGATAGCCCATACAATATGATTACAGATTTAATTACCGGTGAAATTCCCAGAAGAACTCCTATCCCTGGATTTGTCGCAGGATTATTATCTCAAGGAATTGTTTGGAGTTCGATTTGGCTTGAAGGAATAAATCTTAATGAAATCAAACCATACGAATCAATTAAAGATCTAAAATATCCTGTCTTAATGGTACATTGCAAAGATGATAAAAGAATACCCATCTATCACTCAGATCAAATTAATGAAAATGCACCTCTTGATACTTTATATCACAAATTTGAAAATTGTGATGGACATGGAAAAGCTTATGAAACAAATAAAACTTATTACCTGGGCTTTGCAAAAACATATTTTCATCGTATATTCCAATAATGAATAAAAATATTTATGTGCAAAAAGATGTCCCATCTAAGATGCGGGACGGAACAATATTATATGCTGATATATATTCTAAAGATAATCATTCTAAAAAACCTGTTTTAATTTGCAGAACTCCTTATGATAAAACAAGAACAACTTATACCAAGGATGCCAGGACATTAGCCTCAAACGAATATACCGTTATTGTACAAGACGTGAGAGGCAGATTTAAATCAGAAGGTGAATTTAAATGGATGTGGGAAAATAAATACTTAACAGGTGACGTTGAAGATGCATACGATACAATAGAATGGGCTTCAAAGTTAAATTTATGTGATGGGACTGTTGGGACCTGGGGGCATTCAAATCCATCATGGCATACATGGATGATGTTATTATCAGAACACCCCAATTTAAAATCTGCTTTATCAAGCGGAATGGCTGCAAAAACTTTAGATTTAACAAGGGGAATATTTGAAACAGGCAGAAGACTTGAATGGACATATCAACTAGCTTCTCCTATAAGAAAAAAATTAAATGATAAAAGTGGTCCATACGAACAATTAGAGGCTATAAAACAATGGAATCGTGTAGAAAGAGGGAAATATATATGGTGGAACCCGTTATCAACATTGCCAAAAGAACCGTTTTCAACCCTTTATGAGCCTTTAATAAAATTAATGAAAAATTCACATGTTGAAATGCAAGACTTTTCAGATGTATATCCAAAAGTAAAAGTTCCGGTAATGCATATAACAGGATGGTGGGATAGATTAATAGGTACTGTAGACACATTCATAGGTTTAGATAAGCAAGAAAATCAGTTCAAAAATCACCATAAATTAATTATAGGCCCCTGGGGTCATGACAATGGAAATTTCAAAGGTAATATTGGGCCTATTGATTATGGAAAAGAAGCCGAAGAATCTTATTCAGATTTAATTATAAAATGGTATGATCATCAATTTAAAAATAAAAAATTAATATTTCCTGACAATAAAAGAGTCAAATTATTTATTTTAGGTAACAACAAGTGGGAATATTATTCCGAATGGCCTCCAAAAAATTCTGAAAATAAAACATATTATCTACATTCTAATGGCAACGCAAATGTTAAAAATTCTAATGGTACTTTAAACACTAAATTACCAGACCAAGAACCACCAGATATATATAAATATGATCCAAAAGATCCTGTTATGAGTATCATGTTGCAAAACTCTCAAACAGTTCCAATGGATCAACGCCCAAATCATAACAGGAATGACATACTTTTATATGAAACTGAAAAATTTAAATCAGCAAGTAAATTCATTGGTAACCCTATTGTCAAACTTTGGGCTTCTTCTGATGCAAAAGATACTGATTGGGTAGTAAAACTTGCAATAGTTTATGATGAAGATACACCAGTGAATTTATGTTACGAAATCCTAAGAGCAAAATACAGAAATAGTTATGAAAATTATGATTTAATTCCTAATACAGACCCAATAGAATATACAATTAAATTACGCCCTTTAGGTATAAATGTATTAAAAGGCCAAAAGTTAAGACTTTATATCGCTAGTTCAGATTTTCCAAATCATGATAGAAACCACAATACAGGTAATGATTTCTGGGATGATTATGAGTTTAAAATAGCCACGCAAAAAATATACCATGATGTAAATTATCCTTCGAGATTAATCCTCCCAAAAATGAAAAGTTAAATAATTACAATAATATGAATAAAAAATCCCAAGCATATATACATTTAATAAATTTGAAACAAAAAGAAATGATTGATATTTCAAAAGATTTTTTCAATAAAATAAAAACAAGAAGAACAATAAGAGATTTTTCATCAAAAGATATCTCTATAGAGATACTAGAAAATGCAATCAAAGCAGCAGGTAGAGCTCCAAGTGGAGCTAATCAACAACCTTGGCATTTTGTTATAGTCAGTAACAAAAAAATAAAAAAATCAATTAGAAATGCAGCCGAAAAAGAAGAGCAAGCATTTTATACAAAAAGAGCTCCCAAAGAATGGATAAATGCTTTAAAACATATTGGAACAGATGCTAACAAACCACATCTGGAAAAAGCCCCATATTTAATTATTGTTTTTGCTGAAAGATATTCAGTAAATGAAAAATCTGAAAAAATAAAAAACTATTATGTTTCTGAATCAGTTGGAATTTCAACAGGATTCTTAATCACAGCTTTACATTTTGCAGGACTAGTAACCTTAACCCATACACCTAGTCCAATGAAGTTTTTAAACAAGATTTTAAATCGACCTTCAAATGAATCTGCTTACCTGATTATCGCTGTTGGTTACCCTGATGATGACGCAACTGTTCCTGTTATAAGTAAAAAACAGTTGAGTGAATTTCTAACAAAATTTACATAAATAAAATATAATAATCATTTAAATTTATATAATAGGAAAAATATGCTATTCCCTGGTTTTGGAACTCTAATAAATGCAGCAGTAATGATAATTACCGGATCATTAGGTGTATTTTTAGGTTCAAAAATCCCTGAAAGAATAAGAGAAACAAGCTTAATGGGCTTAGGTCTTATAACAATTATGGTTGGAATAGATGCTTTTTTAGAAACATCTCAAGCTGTAATCCCCTTAATTTCAATTTTACTTGGTGGTGTAACTGGTTCATTAATACAAATAGAATATAAATTAGAAACAATAGGTGAATGGTTAAAGAAAAAAACTTATACAAAAAAAGATAATATTAATCCCAAAGGAAACACTTTTGTTGAGGGTTTTGTAGTTTCAAGTCTTATAGCGTGCGTTGGACCAATAGCAATTTTAGCTCCATTAAATGAAGTAATTTCAAAAGACCTTAATTTGATGTTTATTAAAACCGGATTAGACGGAATTATGGTTTTTGTATACTCAGGTACAATGGGAATAGGTGTGTTATTTAGTTCTTTATCTGTATTATTAGTTCAGGGATTTTTTACTTTTCTTTCACTTATAATAGGCAATACATTTTTAAATGAAGAAATGATCAAAGAATTAACCTCAACCGGAGGTTTAATGATTTTATCTATTGGCTTCAGATTGCTCAATATAAAGAAAATACCATCTGCAGATCTTATCCCAGGATTAATATTTGCACCATTAATAGTATTTACAATATCTCAGTTTTAAGAATTGTTAAGCAAATTTCCCATCACAGTTACAGGACTCATAGGTAATTCATTTATTCTTATACCTGAGGCATCATGTAGTGCGTTAGCTATTGCAGCAGGTGGAGGAATGATATTTGCTTCACCAACTCCTCTAACTCCATAAGGATGTCCAGGATTAGCTACTTCAATTATAACCGTATCTATCATTGGCAAATCCAAACTAGTAGGCATCCGATAATCCAAAAAAGTAGAATTTTTTAAATCACCATTGTCATCATAAAAATATTCTTCATTTAATGCCCATCCTATACCCTGGACACTACCTCCTTGCATTTGCCCTTCAACGTAACTAGGATGAATAGCTTTTCCTGCATCCTGAAAAGCTGTAAATCTCACGATATCAATTTTTCCAGTTTCATCATCTAATTTAATATCTACTATATTGCCTGCAAATGAACCTCCAACTCCAGTAGGCGAAATACTTCCTTTTCCTGTAATAGGGCCACCTGTATCAATTAACATCGAGGCTAACTCTTTAAAACTAAGTTGTAACTCTGAATCAGAGTTTGATACAAAAACACCATCTTTTAACTCAATATCTTCTTCTTCTATACCCCATATTTTTGCTGCCCTAGCTATCATTTGTTGCTTTACATCTCTTGCAGCCTCAATAGCTGCCCAACCAGTTGCAAATGTTACTCTACTACCTCCGGTACCTCCTGAATAACCTAAATTATCTGTATGAGTTACACTCGGATAAACATCTTTAGCATTTAATCCTAAAACTTCAGCAGCCTGCATAGCTATAGAAGCTCTGGAACCTCCTATATCAGGAGATCCTTCTACTAAGTTTATTGTTCCGTCTTGATTAACACCTATAGAACAATTAGAAGGCCCTCCACCATTAAACCAAAACCCGATTGCAATTCCTCTCCCCATATTTTTCTCCTCAATGGGAGAATTCCAATGTGGGTGATTTTTCATTGCTTCCAATAATTCTATGCATCCAATCTTAGGAAATTTTGGTCCATCTGCTCTTCTAGTACCTTCCTTTGAAGCATTCATGAGTCTAAGTTCAATTGGATCTAATGATAATTTTTTAGCTATCTCATCAATAATTGTTTCTGTTGCAAGTGTTGAATTAGTTGCACCAGGAGCTCTGTAAGCTGCAGTTTTTGGTTTATTTACAACAACATCTATGCCTTCAACTAAGACATTTGGAATATCATAACAAGCAAACATGCACTTACCACCAGCTTCTACAGGAGACCCAGGATATGCACCAGCTTCATAAGCTAAATAACCTTCTGCAGCAATAATCTTACCTTCTTTTGTTGCACCAATCTTACATTTAACATAAGATCCTGAAGTTGGGCCTGTTCCCTCAAAAACTTCTTTTCTAGTCATAATAATTTTGACTGGTTTTCCACTTTTTTGTGATAACAAAACTGCAACAGGTTCCTGGTATAAAGGGAATTTACCGCCAAAACCTCCACCAATTTCCATGGGAGTCACTTTAATCTGTGATGTTCTCATATCTAAAGCTCTAGCTGTTTCCTCTCTTATCTGAAAAGGTCCCTGAGTACTTATCCATATATGGACTCTACTATCATTATTCCAATGGGCCGTTACATTCATCGGTTCAATATACCCTTGGTGTACAGTAGCTGTATTAAATTCTTTTTCTATAATAATTTCAGATTCGTCAAAGGCCTTTTGTATATCTCCAATTTCATGCTTAAATCTACTGGCAATATTTGTTAATCCATCCTTTTGCTCCCCAAACAAATCTGTTCTTAGATCATCATGTAAAATAGAAGATTCATCTGTGGATCCAAATGGAGCCGTCATAACTGGATCTATAATTTCGTATTCAACTTTAATTAACTCTAAAGCTTCCTCGGCAATGTGGAGACTATTTGCTGCAACTCCAACTATAGCATGCCCCACATATAAAACTTTATCTTTAGCTAAACTATTCTCTCTTAAATATTTTAAATCTTTAGTTTTAGATTCAGGGAAATCATCATGAGTAACTATAGAAATAACCCCATCTAATTTTTCAGCCTCACTTATATCAATAGAAATAATTTTTGCATGAGCATATGGGCTTCTTAGAACTTTACCATGTATATAATTGGTAGGATATATATCTGCACCATATCTTGCCAATCCTGTTACTTTATCTGATCCATCATGTCTTACCGGTCGAGAACCTACTACATCAAAAGACACATTAGCTAAAACTGTATTTTCTTGAAAATCCATTATTACACCTACAACAAAATTAATTATTACATTAGTTATTCTAATCTAAAAAAACAAATAAATGAATATTTAAATTAAAATAAGCGTATATATCACAGCTTCCAATTAATATTCTGTATAATTGAATTTAAGTATAAAAGGAGATAATAATGGCTATATTAAAAGGTAAATCAGCCGTAGTAACTGGCGGTGGAAGAGGTATTGGAAAAGCAATTGCAAAAAAACTTGCTGAAGAAGGTGCCAATGTTATTGTAAATGATATCGGTTGTGAAATTGATGGTACAGGATATTCCAAAGATCCTGCTGACTCTACTGTTGAAGAAATAAACTCAAAAAAAGGAAATGCTAAAGCAGATTATAATAATGTAAGCATTATGTCAGAAGCTGAAAACTGTATACAAAATTGTATAGACTCATTCGGAAAAATAGATATTTTAATTAATTCAGCGGGAATAGCAAACAATAGATTGCTTTTTCAAATGTCCCAAAAAGATTTTAATACTGTAGTTGATAATAATTTAAAAGGTATGTTTGCACCTACAAAATTCGCTGCTATTTTATTTAGACAACAAAGAAGTGGTAGAGTGGTAAATTTAACTTCAGATGCAGGTCTAGGCGAAATAGGAAAATCTAATGAAGCTGCTGCCTCAGAAGGAATAATAGGATTAACGAGAACAACTGCTACTGATTTAGGTAAATATGGAGTGACAGCAAATGCAATTTCCCCTATAGCTAAAACTAGATTACATGCCGGGACAGCAGAATCTTATCTGTCATCAGAATTAATGACTTCAAATTCAGATGACAAAGCAGGAATAGGAATATCTGATCCGTCATTAGAATGGAACCCAACCACAGAAGATGGCCCGGAAAATGTAGCTAGTTTAGCTGTTTGTTTATCTACAGAATATCTTCCTAATGTTAATGGATACGTATTTGGGGTTAATGGAGGAAGTATTTACGTATATTCCAACCCATCACCGGATAAAAGAATATACAAAGCAGGTGTGTTCGGAATGGCAGAAATGGAACAATTAGTTCCTAAAACTTTTGGTATTGGATTCTAATACACCCAACATAAAAGGAGAAATGATTATGAGAAGATTAGAAGATAAAGTAGCTATAATAACAGGAGCAGGTCGAGGTATAGGAAAAGCAGTCGCTGAATTAATGGCTAAAGAAGGGGCCTCAATAGTTGTAAACGATTTAGGCGCAAATTTAGATGGATCGGGGAATTCAAAGCAACCGGCAGATGAAGTAGTAGAATATATCAATGAAAATGGAGGAAGTGCTGTAGCTAATTCCGATTCTGTTTCAGAATTTCAATCATCAAAACAAATTATTGATTGTGCTATGGATAATTTTGGGAAATTAGATATATTAGTAAATTGTGCAGGTATATTACGAGATCGAATGATTTTTAATATGACTGAAGAAGAATGGGATGCTGTCATTCAAGTACATTTAAAAGGTACGTTCAATATGGTTAAGCACTCCATAGATAAAATGCTACCTAATAGATATGGCAGAATAGTATTATGTGCATCTTCTTCAGGTCTTGGAGCATCTGGACAAGCAAATTATGCAGCAGCTAAAGAAGGAATAGTTGGATTTTCAAGAGCTGTAGCAAGTGAAGTATCAGAATATGGAATAAGTATAAATTCAATATACCCTGGAGGAACTTCTAGAATGACACAATCTGTGCCCCAAACAACCAGGGATCTTAGAAAAGCTTTAGATGCAAAAAAGAAAGGTACAGATGTACAAGAGATGCCATCAAGTGATGAGCCCCCCGAAGCTAATGACGTTGAAAATAACGCTCCTAAAATTACTTACCTATGTACTGAACAAGGCGGTGAAATTACAGGCCAAGTATTTGGAACTTTTGGGTGGAATATGTCATTGTATTCACCAAGACATGTTGTACATTCTATTAATAAAAGCGGTGTATGGAGTGTAGAAGAATTATCAAACGTTCTCCCAATTTCACTTGCTAAAGAATTAATCAACCCCGTACCAAAACAAGAACCAAAAGCAAAATAATGAATTTATTAGATATTATATTTGGATTACTGTTTTTAATTCTAATTTTCTACGGATTTAAAAACGGTTTAATTAAAATAGCATTATTTTTTATAGCATGTTTAATTGGATGGATTCTATCTGGAATATTTACTCCAACAATAACAAAAGCTTTGCCTGATTTTAATCTTGATAAAAATATCATTTCTGGGATTATTTATTTTATATTAATACTTATATGTATATTAATAACAAGCTCCTTAACAAAACCTTTAAAATCAATTTTATCATTAGCTACTTTTGGTTTTTCAGCATTAATAGACAGAATAGGAGGAATAATGATTGGAGTTATCTTTGCATTTGTAGTGATAACCATATCAATCATATCCTTATCTAGAATAACCTACCATTTTGAAGTAACTAATTCTAATATAATTACAAACTATGCTATGGAGACACCATTCATAAAAAATAAAATCAATAATATAGAAAAACAATTTATCAACTCTCATATATCATCAAATTCTATGAAAATAATAAATTCATTAAATCTTCACAAGGCTCCATTTATACCAGTATCATTTTCTAATTCATATGAAATTTTAAATAATAATCTATATAAATAAATCTATATGAATATTTTAGAAACAACAAATACACAAACAAGGAAGTCAGGTATAAATGCTCCAGTACTAATACTGAATCAAGATTACACTCCTTTAGGAATTTGCCTTGCAAAAAGAGCTATAG
>NZNN01000001.1 GCA_002694895.1 Chloroflexota bacterium | reverse complement strand
GGCCATTAAATATTATTGTTTTATGATTATTAGAAAAATTAAGATTTGATATAAGATTAAGCCGATTGTCATTTGTATTATAAATTTTATTAATTGTTCCTAATTCAGAATATTTTGATTCCCAGTATTCAATAATATTATTTTCATTTTTTGAATTTGTTCTGCTGTCTATTTGAATAATAGATTTAAGAATATTTATAGCTTCATTTTGATCCAGGTAAGATTCTATTTTTCGGAGGTAGTTATTTAATATTTTGTTGTCCATAAAATTAATTATAACGATGTATACTTAATTTTAAACAAATTATTTATATTTTTTAGGAGGATATATGCCCTGGATAAATATGATCAGTGAGGATGATGCAGAAGGGGAATTGGCTGAAATATACAGTCAATTAATTGAACCTTGGGGTGGGGTAGATAATATTATGAAAATTCATAGTTTAAGTATTGAGTCACTTAAAGCTCATATGCTTTTGTATAAGACTGTGATGTATGGGAAATCTCCTATAAAAAGAGCTTATAGAGAAATGATTGCAGTAGTAACTTCAGCTGCAAATAAATGCGAATACTGAGTGATTCATCACGGAAAAGGGCTTTTCCGATTAACAAAAAATCAAGAATTGGTTGAACAATTAAAAGAAGATTATAAAAAAGCTGATATAACCATTAAAGAAAAAGCGATGTTGGATTATTCATATAAATTAACTTTGTTTCCATGGGATATGAAAAAATCTGATGTTGAGGATTTACAAAAAGCAGGTTTTTCTGACAAAGAGATACTGGATATTAATCAAATTGTATCTTATTACGCTTATGTAAACAGATTGGCAGATGGTTTAGGAGTTGAATTGGAGAATATTTAAAGTCTGGATTTTTTCCAAAAGTTATCAGGAATATTTGTTAGGTGATTCAGGTTGTTTTCTGATAACATTTTTTTTGATTCTTCTTCGGTTTTTTCTAAAATATCCAGTTCATTTACTTTCAGTACATTTCTGTCCAGCATGATTATTTCCCCATTTACTATAACTGTATTTACATCAGCTGCATTTGCGTAATGAGCTAATCTTGTTACAGGCATATTCATAGGTAATAAATGAGGTTTAAACATATCAATTAATATTATGTCTGCAACTTTGCCAGTTTCTATTGACCCTAACTCTGATCCTAATCCTAAAGCTTCAGCTGCATCAATTGTTATCATTTCTAGTACTTTTCCCGGAGGTAATATTGATGTGTCTTCAAAATGCCTACGATGGTAATGCATACACTGGCTCATATGTCTAAACATATCAAATCCTCTGTCAGGTGCAGCTCCATCTGAACCAATAACTACTCTGATCCCATCATCAAGTAACTCAGGGACTGGACACCTTCCCATAATTGAGTAATTTGAACTTGGATTATGAACAATAGTGGGTTTATGTTTTTTTATGGATTTTAAATCATCATCTGTTAAAGTAATTGAATGTGATAGTAACGCCCATTCTCCTAGTGCATTAAATTTATCAGATACGGAAATTGATCCTTCTTTATGTCCGTCTTGTGTGAAAATTAAATTGTTTTGAGATCTTAAATCCATGACTTTGTCATACATATATCTTACTGATTTGCTTAAATTTTTATCATCCATTTCTTCAGGGAAAAATTTAGGTGCTGACACGCAAAAAGAGACGTTATTATTGTGGACAGATTTTATATTACTTACTAATTCTTCTGTTACTTCTAACTGATTGTCAAGGCTTGCTTTAATAGGCTTTCCATTTTCTTTATCGTAAAACATTGTAGGATAAGGAGGCCTGTTTGGGCCAACTGCAACTATTCCTTTTATTCCATTTTCACCAAATGATTTAGCGTAACTTACAGCATAATCAGGGTTATCAGATCTTAGTAAATCGGTACCTCCGCCAAATAGAATTAAGGAGGATGTAACTCCCGCTTTGATTTTTTCTAATGCGGATAAACTAGCATCAGTTTCCCAAAAACTTAGGCTTGATCCGCTAGAGTAGATTTTCAAGCAGGCGTCTACCCAGTCATTGGATTTTCCCACACCTAAAGATTTAACCATTGTATGTCCTGCATGTGTGTGACAATCAATTATTCCTGGCAATATTACTTTTCTGTTTGCATCAATAATACAGGTATCTTTGTTAACTTTTATTTCATCTTTAGAAATTTGCGCTATTTTATTATCTTTGATTAAAACGCTGCCTGACTCTATTATTTCTCTGTCAGGATTCATTGTAATAATTGTGCCATTTTTTATTAAGATTTGGTTCATATTGCTATCTCTTTAAATATTTTTGTAATTAGATATTTTGGTTTATATTAAAATATCATTATAATTGATTTAATTAATAGTTACATTTCAGATTATCTGATCTGTAAATAGTAAAATATATCAACATAAATTAATTAGATATAGGAGTATTTAAGTGGATGAACCAGAAGTTTTGTTAGATATAAAAGGTTCAGTTGCAATATTGACTTTGAATAGACCCAAAGTATTAAATGCCTTAAGCAGATCTTTGCAATTAACTTTAGAGAAGTATATTCTGCAATTGGAAAATGATGATAAAGTAAATTGTATAATTATTACAGGATCAGGCGAGAAAGCATTTAGTGCCGGAGGAGATATCCATGAAATGGATACACTTTCAAAAATGAATAATCCACCTCCAGACCATCCTTCCTCAAAATGGTACACATGGCGATTAATGAATTGTGCCAAACCATTGGTAGGAGCTATTAATGGGCTTGCATTTGGAGGCGCGGCATTGATGGCGTCTAGTTTTGATATTCGGATTGGGACAAATAATACATCATTTAAATTTTTAGCAGCCACTTATGGTAGGTTGAATTCATCATGGACTTTACCAGCGCAAATTGGTTGGCCAAAAGCAAAAGAATTACTATTTACTGGCCGTCAGGTCATGGCTGAAGAAGCATATGAAATCGGATTATTAAATCATTTAGTTGCAACAGATAAACTAATGGATAAAACATTGGAGATAGCGGAAATGATTAGCAATAATGACCCTAGAATGGTTCAGGGATTGAAGAAATTAGTATCAGAGAATATTGGCCATACTTTAAAAGAACAATATAACCATGAAATGAGAGCTGTTCAAGATTGGTTAAAGCCTATATCTGTTCAAGATAGTTTTAAAACATTTTTAGATAAAAAAGGGAGAAAATAATGTTACCGCAAAAAAAATATCCATTGGAAGGTTTAAGAGTATTAGATCTTGGACGTTATCAGGCTGGGCCAAGATGTGCTTTGATGTTTGCAAGAATGGGGGCAGAAGTAATAAAAATTGAAGCTTTGACTGGAGATGAAAGTAGAAAAAATGCTCCAGTGGTGCGAGGCCAAAGTGCATATTGGGTTCAATACAATAGTGGTAAAAAGAGCTTGTCTATAAATTTAAGAACTGATGAAGGGAAACATGTTTTAAAAGAATTGGTTATACATTCTGATATCTTTTTGCAGAATTTCAGGCCTGGCACAATCGATAAAATGGGATTTGGTTATGAGGTGTTGAAAGCTTTGAATAAAAAAATTATTATGATCAATGTTTCTGCATATGGGCAAACAGGTAGTTATAAAGATAGAGTAGGATTTGATCCGTTGGGGCAGGCATTAGGTGGAATGATGTCTTTAAATGGCTTTGCAGATGGCCCTCCTATAAGAAATTTTTTCCCATTAATAGATCGAATAACAGCGTTACATGGTTGTATTGGAGCATTAGCGGCATTACATGAGCGAGAATTTTCAGGCGAAGGCCAGGCAATTGATGTTTCTTTAGGAGATACAGGATTTACAGTTAATGAAATCCCTATTAGTGCTTTTTTGGGGGATGGGATAATTCAAGATAAAACTGGTAATGGAATGGGAATGGATAATGCTTATCAAACATCAGATGGATGGGTGTTAATGGCTGCAACAAACAGAAAAATGTGGGAAAGATGTTGCGAGGCTCTAGGGTGGGATGATTGGGTTAATGATCCAAATTTTGAAGGGCGAAATGACAGAAGAAAAAATTATAAAAAAATTGAAGGTCGTCTGATCCCTTGGTTTAAGAGTAAAACAACAGAAGAAGCAGTAGAATATTTAAATAAATTTAGTGTTCCTATTGCTCCAATCAACGATGTTGTAGGTGCTAGTATTAATCCATTAATTGAAGAAAGAGAAATGATGGTGGAAGTGCCTGATAAGATTGCAGGTAAAATCCATGTTACTGGGAAATCAATAAAGTTTAGTAGAACTCCTATGACAATTGGATCAGCACCTACCATAGGACAACATACCAAAGAAATTTTATCTGATGTTCTTGGTTATGAAGATGATTACATTAATCAACTAGTATCAGATGAAATTATTCGTTGTGATTAATTATGGAATCCAAATATATAAGTCAGACAAGAAAGCGGATTACAAAATCTGGAGTTACTTATTTAGATTCTAATAAAGCTTATGATTGTGTCGTATTATTTGCCCCAATGTTTGGTAATGGTGAAGTTTATGCAATAAATCTGCAAGGAGAAATAGTTCATCAATGGCAATTACCTTGGGCACCTGGTTTGTATGGATATTTATTACCTAATGGCAATTTGTTTTACATGGGTAAATCAAACAAAAAATCTGATGTGGATTTTCCTTTATGGGAAAGATTTAAAGGTGGAATTATAGCTGAATTTGATAAAAATTCAGAATTAATATTTAAATATGAGGATGTTTATCAACATCATGATGCCAGAAGAACTGATAATGGAGGAGTAATATACTTGGCTGTAGAGGAAGTAAATCAAAATTTAGCAGCTAAAGTTCAAGGCGGAATGATTCCCGAAGATTATTCAGGGAAAATGTGGTCAGATGTATTAATAGAAATTGATAAAAATAATAATAGAATTTGGGAATGGCATTCTACTGAACATCTTGATATTGATAAACATAAAATAACGTTTAATGATCCACGAGATGAGTGGAGCCACGGTAATACAGTTGTCCCTATAGAAAACGACAAGGTTTTGGTTAGTTTTAGAAATATTTCTACAGTTGCATTAATAAATAAAAAAACTGGTAAGTTTATATGGGAAATAGGGCCTGAAATAATTGCCCAACAACATGATCCTCATATTTTATCTAATGGAAATGTACTTATATTTGATAATGGTGTACATAGATTTGATGAACCTATGCCTTATTCTAGAATTATAGAAATAGACCCTATAAGTAAAGATATTGTTTGGGAATATTCTGACAAACCGAAATTCAATTTTTTTAGTCCATATATATCAGGAGTATTAAAATTACCTAACGATAATGTGATGATCACAGAAGGTAATTTTGGTAGAATTTTTCAGGTTGATATAAATGGAAATATTGTTTGGGAATATATAAGCCCTCATTATGAAGAAGATCATCTTGGTGTAGAAAGTAATGGTATTTTTAGAGTATCTGCATATAATAATAATTTTATAGAAAAAATTTTATGAAAATTACAGTTAAATTGTTTGGACCTCACAAAGAAAAGTTAAATAAAGACAGTATTTTTTTGAGTCTTTCTGATAATTCAAATATTTTCGATTTGATTTGCAATTTGAATCAAAATGAACCTGGATTTAAAGATAATGTTAAATCGTATGCGGTAGCGGTAAATTTAATTTACCAGGATAAAGATTTTATATTAAATGATGGAGATGAAGTTGCGTTCATACCACCTGTAAGTGGAGGTTGATAATGATTGTTATTACTGAAAACATTATCAATATACAGGAGCATATTAATGAGTCAAATGACTCGTCATCAGGTTCTTTATTAATATTTTGTGGAACTACCAGAGATAATAATTTGGGTAAATCAGTTGATTATCTTGAATATGAATCTTATATTGATATGGCAAAATTAAAATTAAAAGAAATAGCTGATTTTTCAATTTCAAAATGGGATTTGAATAATTTAAAAATTATACACCGAATAGGAAAAATTGAAATATCTGAAATAAGCTTACTTATAATTGCATCTTCTCCGCATAGGAATGAAAGCTTTAGAGCAATTGAATATATAGTATCAGAATTAAAAAAATCAGTACCAATCTGGAAAAAAGAATATTATTCAGATGGTGAAAGTTGGATAGGAAGCCCAGATAATCCTAATTAGCTTTACTTAATTAAAGCTTAAACTTACTTTGAATTATATATACAATTTGATAATATCGTTATTCAAGTATAAGGAGGGTTGGCTGAGTGGTCTAAAGCACACGGTTGCTAACTGTGCGAATTCGAATAGGATTCCAAGGGTTCGAATCCCTTACCCTCCGCCATTATAATTTTGGAGAATAAATTGACAGAAAAATTTTCTATATGGACTATTGGATGTCAGATGAATGTTGCTGATTCAGAGAGATTAAGTTCTGCTCTTGGAAGTGTAGGATTTGAAGAATCTGAAGATATTCAGAATTCAAACATATCAATTGTAAATAGTTGTGTTGTGAGACAAAGCTCAGAAGATAAAGTGACTGCAAAAGTAGATCAGTTAACAATTGAAAAGCGTAAAAATCAAGAAAAGATCGTTGTACTTATGGGTTGTATGGTAGGGCCAAAAACAAATAATCTGGAAGCCAGATTTCCTGATGTGGATTTATTTTTACAACCGCAAAATTATGAACCTTTAATTCAGTTATTATATGAAAAAAAAGGAATTGATAAAGAAGGATGCTTATCTAATTTAGATGTTAAACCAAGAATTTCAAGCTTTGTTCCTGTAAGTCATGGATGCGATAAATTTTGCGCTTTCTGTATTATCCCTTATAGAAGAGGACGAGAAGTTAGTAGAGAAATTCCTGTTATTTCTGACGAGGTAAAAAAGTTAGCTGATAATGGAGTTAAAGAAATTACTTTATTAGGGCAAAATGTTGATTCTTATGGATATGATTTACAAGGTGATCTTACCTTAGCTAATTTATTTGAATCTTTACATGAAATTGATGGTATTGAAAGAATACGTTTTTTAACTTCTCATCCTATTGATATGGATATTAGAATAATTAATTCTATAGCATCATTACCTAAAGTTTGTGAAAGCATAAATTTACCTTTCCAATCTGGGTCAAATAAAATTTTGAAAACAATGAGAAGAGGTTACTCAAGAGAAGAGTATATTGAATTAATTAATATTATTAGAGATACAATTCCGAATGTAGCTATGTCAGCAGATGTTATAGTTGGTTTTTGTGGTGAATCAGAATCAGATTTTGAAGACACTTTAAATTTAATTGAAGAAATTAAATTTGATAAATTGCATACAGCCATATATTCTGAAAGACCTGGAACAATAGCGCAAAGAAAAATGAAAGATGATGTAAAAATGTCTGACAAACAAAGAAGATATAAAACCTTAAATGATATTCAGGAAAAAATCCAAGGAGAAATCAATTCGAAATTACCAGGTCAGATTTCCGAGATTATGATAGAAGGCAAAAGAAGAGAAAAAATCTTCGGAAGAAATCGTCATGACAAAATAATATACACTGACACTTCTGAATTAAATGAAGGTGATATAGTAAATGTTAAAATTGATTATGCTGGACCTTGGGCTATGAAAGGGCAAGTGATTAATTCATAATTTTGAGTCTAATAATATAGTTACTGGGCCATCATTTACTAAGTTGATTTCCATTTTTGCTCCAAATTCTCCTGTTTTGATATTTAGTCCAGTTTTATTAAATTCTTCTATTGTTTCATTGTAGATTTTTTCTGCGTCCAAAGGGGATGCAGATTCAAAGAAACTTGGGCGCCTACCTTTTGAAACATCTGCATAAAGAGTAAACTGACTGACTATCAATAATTCTGATTTCATATCTAAGGCACTGTAATTAAACTTATCATTTTTATCAGAAAAAATTCGCAAATTTATACATTTATCTACAATATATTTTATATCTTTTGTTTCATCTGATTTATGTATGCCAATTAATATAAGTAACCCATTATCTATGTTTGAAAACATTTTTTCATTTATAGTTACACTGGATTTAGTTACCCTTTGGAGTAGTGCTTTCATATGATTAATCAACCATTAATTTTTTGTTGATTTACTTTCTTTGTTTTTATTTTCGGAAGTT
This sequence comes from Chloroflexota bacterium, assembly GCA_002694895.1. Lineage (GTDB taxonomy): Bacteria > Chloroflexota > Dehalococcoidia > Lucifugimonadales. The sequence continues at coordinate 2,639 of NZNN01000001.1, read as the reverse complement.
TTAGATTTTGTGTTATTTTTAGAATTTGATTTTGTTGTAGAAGTTTTTTCAGGAGCGGGTTTAGAAGTGGATGAATTAGATTTTTTAGCATAATCATTTACATACCATCCGCTGCCTTTGAAAACAACAGGTACTACAGAAAATTTTCTTTGTGATTCAGAACTACACTTAGGACATTGTGCGATTGGCTTAGAATCAAAACTTTGTCTTTTATCAAAGTTTATATCACATTTTTTACAATGGTATTCGTAAGTTGGCATAATTTATGAAGGTATATTAATAAATTTAACTAATTTAATTCAGTAAGTTAAATTATATCACGAGTGCATGTATGTCAATGGGAAATATGATTCAGTTTAGCTGACCATTTGCTTTTTAATTCGGTTAAATTGATATTGATTTCATTATTTATTTTTAAGTTTTTATTTGTTACTTTACCAATCCATAAAAATGGAATATTTTCTTTATTTAATTCTTTTTCAATGCTGATTTTATTATCCCGGTCTGCTGAAATCACTATCCTTGAATTGCATTCTCCAAAAAGTATTGGTATTAATTTTTCTTCAGGCAAAGTTGTAGTGAATTCAAACCCTAAATTACTAATAAAACATTTTTCTAGTAATGTAGTGATTAAGCCGCCATCTGAACAATCATTTGCAGATTTAAGGAATTTATTTTTTACAAGTTTTCGATTGATATTTTGAACATTTTTTTCAAGATCAAGGTCAATAGTTGGGATTCCAGTTATATTATTATAAAAAAAGTTTTCGTATTCAGAACCTTTTAAAGCAGCATATGTTAGATCTAACTTAGATACCCCAATTATTCCTACTATGTCTCCTTTATTTGCAAATCCTGATTTGATAATAGGTGTATTGCCATCTATTTTTCCTAATGTACTAATTATAGGGGTTGGTTTTATTGAACCATTTGGAGTTTCATTATATAAACTTACATTGCCGCTTATTACTGGAGTTTCAAAAAATTTGCTCGCATCAGCGAGAGCTGAAGTGGCAAGATCTAATTGATAATATATTTCAGGCTTTTCAGGATTACCAAAATTCAAGCAATTTGTAATTGCTAGAGGCTTGCCTCCTAAAGTACTTATATTTCTGCAAGATTCTGCCACTGAAATAATAGTTCCATAATAAGGATCATAAGAACAGTATCTTGAGTTACCATCTGTTGATAAAAGAAGAGTATCATTAGTTTCTTTAATTCTGATTCCAGCAGAACTATGTCCAGGCAGTATTACAGTATTATTTTGTACCTGATGATCATATCTTTGGAAAACAGGTTTGCGTGAACATAAATTATTATTTGTAATAAATTCATTGATTTGGTTTATCAATTGATTATTTGTAAGATTTTTATTATATTTTGTTTCTTGTATAGTTGTTTTTGGGGCTTTAGGTTTTACAGTATATGTAGGGCATTCAACAAGAGGTTTTATAGGTAACTCAGCTACTTTTTGATCTTTATGAAAAATTCTTATTATTTGTTCATTAATTACTTTCCCTATTTGATTAGCTTCAATATCCCATTTGTTGAAAATTTCTATTATTTTCGATTCACATTCTGGCTTGCATATGATTAACATTCTTTCCTGAGATTCTGATAGCATGATTTCATATGGGGACATACTACTATCTCTGAGTTGAACATTATCTAAGTTTATTTCTATTCCTTTTTTAGACCTATCTGCTGCTTCTATTGTAGAGCTAGTTAAGCCAGCTGCTCCCAAATCCTGTAATCCAACAAATCCTTCAATGTTTATGGTTTCTAGACAAGCTTCTATTAGAAGTTTTTCAATAAATGGGTCACCAACTTGAACTGTTGATTTTGAAGTTGATTCTTCTTCAAGCGTTTGTGAAGCTAATCCAGATGCCCCGTGAATTCCATCTTTTCCTGTACGTGAGCCTGCAAGAATTAATATGTTTGAAGATTCCCCAACTTTAGCTTCAACTATTTCATCATGTTTTACTATACCTAAACAAAATGCATTTACTAAAGGATTATTGTTGTAGCTTTGATCAAATATTATTTCCCCACCAACATTTGGAATACCTATACAATTTCCGTATTCAGAAATCCCGGATACAACACCATTAAAAATATGTATATCATTATTTAAAGATAAATCTCCAAATCTTAAAGAATTCATTAATGCAATTGGCCTAGCTCCCATAGCTAAAATATCTCTTACTATTCCGCCTATTCCAGTTGCAGCTCCTTGTACAGGTTCAACTGCAGATGGATGATTATGAGATTCTATTTTGAAAACTGCAGCTAACCCCCCACCTATATCTACTGCTCCGGCATTTTGTGATCCTGCCCCGACTAAAATATTTGAATTGGTATATTTGAATTTTTTTAATAATGGCTTTGAGTGTTGGTAACCACAATGTTCACTCCAAAGAGAACCAAAAAGTCCTAATTCTAAATCATTAGGTATACGATCTATTTTATCTATAATAAGATTGTATTCAGATTCCTTGAGTGCTAAGTCATATAATTTTTTTTCTAATTCTTTATTCATTATGCCCTTGATAATATAATTATTATTATACCTATAATTATCATAAATGCTCCTATTATAGTAAGAGGAGTGATTTTCTCAATTTTTTTCAGGAATATAG
>NZNN01000003.1 GCA_002694895.1 Chloroflexota bacterium | reverse complement strand
CAGCGGTTCCATTTAGTCGGGTTGCTCTATATAAAACTTTAGGCAGTTTTCGTCTTCAGGCATTACATGGTTCATTACTATATAGTTCAATAGACAGTACCCATCAATCGAANATAAAAAAAGAGAAATATNTCGCTGCGCATCGTTTGGAATGGGACATGTCGTCTAATNTGACGGTNTCTTTTACGGAAATGGNCTTATATGGTNATCGTCCCCCAGAAATTGGNTATATCAATCCTGTTNCCNTTTACTGGGCACAGGAGCATAACCTTGGTGANNTAGACAATATTATTATGGCNANNGACATGGCNTGGCGNNTTAGACCTGGATTTATCTTTTATCANACNTTATTGTGGGATGAACTATCTTGGCTGGACCTGTTNAAAGATTGGTGGGGAAACAAGTTTGTATANCAGATTGGATCATTCTATNCACCAAAGAATATAAGGCTGCCAGATATTCGTTTAGAGTATACTCAGTGCAGACCTTGGGTCTACACACATTCAGATTTTCCGTTTTCCCATGTAGGGCAGCTAATAGGTTTTCCATATGGCCCCAGCAGCAGAGTTTTAAGATTGGAAACTTATTGGTTTCCCACGGACAGAATCGAGTTGGAAGCATCTCTCGCAAGAATAGAAAAAGGTACTGGTTTTGGCTCCGATGTGAGTGATAACTATGATGAACGTGATAGGTCACTTGACCTTAGTACACCATTATTATTAGGACCAATTGAAGAATCATTCAGGTTGTACGTTAAATCAGCCATTCTGCTTACAGATATGCTTACAATCCAAGTATTAGTATATAATAACATTAATCAAACAGTATTTTATGATCTTGGATTGATATTTAATTGGTAAACTAATATCTCTTTGAATTCACAATTTTGCTATAGAATCAAATAGAGTAGATCTTATAATTACTTAGTAGTATTTGTTTGATATTTACACTATATAAAATTGTCACGGTAATAATTACTTTAGTAGGAGTGAGGTCTGCATTTGCAAATGATTTCTCTCCTGCGCAAAACGATACGTTAAATTATATTCATGTAGTTTTTAGATGGCCTCAAATCAACAGTGATATATCATACACTCTGAATGTCTCGAATACAATTGACAGTAGCGCATGGAATATGAGCACTTCGATAAATGCATTTATTCTCGAAGAATATCTTGATTGGGGGAATACGTATGAGTGGTATGTTTGTTATGAAAGTATTTATGGTAACGATTGTTTTGAATCGCAATATTTCACTATAGACCATTTACCAAACTATTATCCAAATCAAAATCAACTCAAGTTGATAGACGAATCAAAATATTCGAGTGGATTAAATATAATTGCATTGAATGAGATTTTTTCAACAATAGTTGTTGATAGATATGGTGAGCCAGTATGGTTCTTTGATTTAGAGAATTTTGAGGATGGTTCATTTTATGCATTTGGATTATTACCAAATGGAAATATTATCGGAAATTCTGAGATACCTTCACCATCAGGCTATGGATATGAGGTAGATCTCGATGGTCAAATTTTATTTAAATCAATTGTAAATGGACATCATCATGAATTCATAAAATCATCGAAAAATACTTATTGGGGAATGAGAAATGATGCTGTGTACGAAATTAACCATTGTGAAGACCCTATTAATGAGTATGTTTTCTGGGAAGGGGATAAATTTCTTGAATATGATTCATCCGGATCAATTATTTGGGAATGGAGTACATTGGATCATTTAGATCATACAGATTATAATCCAATGTTTTGTAATGGTGTAAACCCTATTGTTGTTGATTGGACCCATGCCAATTCAGTATTGTTCGATCAAAATACAAATTCCGTTTATATCTCATTACGGAATATTTCAAGAATTATAAATATAGATTACGATACTCAGGAAATAAACTGGCAGATCGGTCAAGCAGAATTGATGAATGATTCAATAAATGTTAGCATGGATTTTGATTTTTCTGGACAACATAGCTTAAGACTACTTGAAAACGGACATATACTTTTTTTTGATAATCACTCGTATCTCGAACCTAGAAATTCTAAATGTATTGAATTTAGTTTCGATTCGCTTTCAAATGAATTCAGGTCAGAATGGGAATACCTATTACCAGAGAATTTGTTCTCACATGTGAGAGGAGAGTGTGAACGAATGGAAAACGGTAATACGGTTATTTCAACAGGATATGAGGGCCAACTTCTCGAAGTGTCTTCTGATAAGGAACTGGTATGGAATCTTGAATTGAAACATGATGATGTATTACTGAATATTATCCGTAATGAACGTATTCCCAGTCTTTATCCTCTCGAGTTTAATGTCTTCTTCAATAATTATAAAAATCCAATATTAAGATCCATTAATAATAATATAGAATTAACTGTGTCAAATCTTGGGTGGATATCCGATGAGTTTTTTATTGAAGTTTATAATAGNAATGGGNTAGTTGCNTTAGGCTCNATATTTGTAGAAAAAAATTCATCAAACATAGTAGAAATCAATATTGATCATCATGATGTTGATAAAAATTATAGTATTCTTGTCTATCCATCTTTAGCCATTGAGAATGTTAAACGTTATAATATTAAATTAGAAAATATTCCAAATGATTCGATCACCATTTATTCTATTTTTCCTAATCCATTTAACAATGAAGTTAAAATACAATATTTCTTACCAAATCGTAGCTTCCTTACGATAAATATATACAATTTAATTGGTCAAAGAATTGAAACCTATTATGAGGGTTCTAAACCAAGTGGAACGAATATGTTCAAATGGAAAAATAATTATCATCCTTCTGGTATTTATTTTATTAATCTTTTTACAGATGAATTTTCCATTTCAGGAAAACTAATCTATATTAAATAATGGAATAAATGATTGTGTCATAAATACCAATATCAATGATAATAGGTAAGGTAAAAAATAGCAGTTGGGGTGCTTTTTAATGCTCCTTGAACTTGAGAATTTCTTGAAAAAATTCTAAAATATATCTCTAACGCTGGACCAAACGGTAAAATTGATATGGGGTAACAAAAGCGACCCTTTGTTGAATTAAATAATCAACAATTAAATTGAACTGATCAAATCTTTCATCATCCCAAACATTCGGATGAATCTGCAAAGCTAAGTATTCTTCATTAATAGGATAATTATTTACAAATTCTTCATAATCTGGAAATGAGGTTGGAAATTCTATATTATAATGCCTCTCTAAAATAAGTTTGTTTGATTCTGGATTACCGTAAAACCAAATTTTGATTTCATCATTTCCATTGATCACATCTAACGTTACTGAATCGTGATTATTACCCGGAGCACCGAAAGCACGAAGGCTTATACCAAGTTTTTCACGGGCTAAATCTTGAGTTTTCTCAAGATGTTCTTTTTGATATTCATAAGAAGTATTCCAAAATTCATGATATGTTTCACCATTTTGATTTACGCCATTTAGTTTATGATCAAAACCATGGTTCCAAAACTCAATTGAACCATCATTGATAATATCTCTCAAGATTGTAAAATAGTCATCATTATCTATTTCTAATGAATTACCAATGATTCCAATACTTGCCATTATCTTTTTTTGTTCGACATAATCTATAAACCTTTGAAAACCCAATGGAATAATATATCCTGAACTATAAATAAGATCATCAGCTTTCAGGATTATCAACTGTTTATAAACAATAATTACTAATGAATCCATAATTGTCAAATCGTATTCATCCGTTAAAAGAGTTTGTACAATTGCAGTGCAAGGNTCCGATGGNGCTGTATATATTGCAGTTAATCCATGACCAACGATCATTCCAGTGTTTGCGGACCAAGTAACAGTTATATTTGAGNNANCAAAATTATTCGGATTTAATTCTATCTCGGTTGATNCATTTATCTTTAATAATTGTAAACTATCAGNAGGAGTTAATGTAAAGTTCATTTCTGTATGAAGCNTTANATCTTCACAAGAATAGANGAATAACAAAAAAACTATAAANAGGGGTACNGTNATTCTATTAAAGATNTGCATATTAATCATCATTCCTAAAAATTAAANCTTTAGTCTTTGTTCTAATATTTTTACAAAATCTTCAGCNATNTTTTCTCTTGAGAATTTATATTTTATTGCATGGGTATTCTCAGATAATCTTTGGAGANTATTGATATTTTCCTTCAAATCAATAATNGTAGAAANAATATCATCTATTTGTTNATGAGAATATTGANAACCAATAATATTTTTTTCTACAAATTTNCCCGCTTCGCTAATAGGAGTGACAATGATTGGAATACCAAAGGCGATATACTCATAAATTTTTACAGGAAAGGCACCCCGGCTNACCTTATCATCTGTTCGAAAAGAAAGGCCTAAATGAGCTTTAGGGATCATACTATATACATCTTCCATTTCTAATTGACCATAATACTTGATATTCTCTAAATAAGAAGAACGAATTAGATGATCTTTNCTTCCTGAACCAATAATCAATATTTCAATATCTGAATCAAATCTTGAAAGCCTTTCGGCTAATCTTAATANCAATTCAACATCTTGAAACTTTCCNAGGTTACCATGATAGATCAAAGTGAAAGTANTATATTTATGTTCNANTTCCTGAATTACATTTTTCGAGTATCCGTTTCTTAGTAGNAATACATTATTTTCNATTNTANTANTATTTTTGATATGATCAACATANCTCTTGGTNACGGTCGTAACTANAAATGCTTTACTATAAAGTTTTANTTCAAGATTACGGANGAANACACCNAAAATATTCTCTTCNGACAGTATACCGGCNGAAAAGTAGACATCAGGATATAAGTCTCTTATATCAANAATATATGGNACCCGTTTTATTTTAGCTATTGCGATACAAAATAGNGTCATTAAANAGGGTGGGCTGNTNGNNAAGATCAAATCATGTTTATTNAANGCTAAACGAATNNAAAGCTCGANCCCTAACATGATCTCGGTNAATAGCCTCAAANCCAGGCTGTTTTTATTTGANGGTGGAGNAGAAAAAGTTATACTTGAAGGATAGATCTCTTTTTTATAGCCTTGTTTAGTAGAATAAATTTTTATNTCAAATTTATTTGTNTTATTNATAGCATTAACAATCGATCTAATTCGAATNACGCTTGCATGATTAGATGTGAAAAATCTATCTGTAACAANGGCAATACTTATTTTTCCGTTATCCACTAATNANCTTATTNTANAAAATTGGTTNAAGAAAATTTCTTAATTAAAAAATTCCTTAATCATGGATGTTATATANTCAACTTCCGAAAATCTNAGTTCAGGGTAGATCGGCAAGGATANAATNTTTTCCTTATAACCATACGCAATTGGAAAATCAGCTGGGTCATGTTTTAAATATTCATATGCCTTCAAATANGGTAGAGGGGTCGGGTAATGTATGCCACTTGANATACCCNTNNTATCNAGGAATTTCCTTAACTGGTCTCTTTTTTCNACTCNNNCTACATATAAATGGAAAACATGTTTCACATTTTTTTNGATTTTGGGTGTTTTAATANCTTCNANTCCATTAAGTAATTGATTATANTGTAANCCAATATCAATCCTTCTTTGGCTCCAATCATGGATATGGGGAAGCTTGACCGATAAAATGGCCGCTTGTAAACCATCCAANCTACTATTAATGCCTTCAAAATCATGATAATGTTTCTTNAATGCACCATGATTGGAAAATTTCCGCGCCTCATCAGCAAAAATATCGTCATCAGTGATTATTGCTCCAGCATCACCATACGCACCAAGATTTTTTCCAGGAAAAAAACTGAAGGTACCTGCGATTCCAAATTTCCCTACTCTTTTTCCTTTCCATTCTGCAAAATGCGCTTGCGCACAATCTTCGATCAAAAAGAGATCATATTTACGACAAATACCTGAAATCATCTCCATATTGGCAGGTTGTCCAAACAAGTGAACTGGAATAATTGCTTTTGTCTTAGGAGTAATTTTCTCTTCTATCTTTGCGGCATCAATAGTGTAATAATCAGGATGAATATCAACGAAAACAACACGGGCTCCAGTTTGTGAAATGGTTTCAGCCGTTGAGATCCATGTNTTTGCTACAGTAATCACTTCATCTCCAGGCCCAATACCTAAGCATTTTAAAGTTATATAAATAGCATCGGTACCATTCGCACAGCTGATAGAATGTTTTGAACCATAGGCTTCAGCATATTCTTTTTCAAATCGCTGGACATACTTACCCTTAATAAAAGCTGATTCATTTATCACGCTGTGAATTGCAGTGTCTATCTCGGTTTTTATGGAGTGATACTGAGCTTTGAGGTCTACGAAGGGGATATGTTCTATTTTAATTTTCTCTGCCAAAATATATTTTCCGGTTATTAATGATAGTATAAGGAGGCTCAAACCCAGGCATATAAGTTGCCCTTATATGTCTTTCAATTTTTTCTTTGCTCCAAGATAAATCAATATTTTTAAGATCATTGATCTCATTTCTATAATGAATAGATGTCTTTCTTTCAGGTAATAATGAAGCTTGGGGTATAAGTTCAAAATCACCAGAAATAATTTGTGGCAAAGATTCTTGAAACAGTGATAAAGAATTATCACATGCTATCTGGAATAGATCTTCCACCCAACAACCATCTTGAATAGGGAATCTTTTTTCGAACATTATTGCACCCGAATCTATGCCCTCTTCCAATCTGTGTATTGTTGTTCCGAATTCCTTATCATTATTGATTATCGCGTATGAACACTGGTTACATCCTCGATACTCTGGTAAGGGTGCAATATGAAGATTTACAATGATCTCTTTCGCTTTTTCAATATGCTCTTTTTGTAGAATATCATGATACTGAACGGATATTGCAATATCACAGGCTTCAATATTGATAAACTCATCTAGTCCATCAATGATTTTTATAGATCTATCTCTGCAAAATCCTATGACCTTCTCTCCACGCGGATTTGTTAAGACACCAACTATTTCAATATCTAAACTATTTCGATAATCGTACAAATGTTTTAAACATGCATAACCAATATCTTTTGAACCAAGGTATACAATCTTTTTCATAATTCAATTTCTGGACTTTAAACTGCTATCATTTCATATTCAAGATTCTTACTACTTTTTCTGCATGATCCACATCTGCAATACATGGTACTCCTTTAATAATACAGTCCACAAAATGCTCAATCTCTAATTTCAGAGGTTCAACCCATTTGATCTTTGGTATGCTTTTATCTCCAGAACGGTAAATAAATTCACAATCGGTTTGGTCATCAAAATCCATCTGCTCACCAAGAATTGCTAACTGACCGACCCCCTTATCATAAATTGTGATCTTATTATCGGCTAAATCATCATACACAGCCATTTTTTTTGAGCCAACAATTGTCATTCGACGTATCTTATGCGGGTCTAACCAGCTTACATGTATGTTCGCCATTATATTGCCCGGATATTTAATATTCATGAACACCACATCATTAATGCCTTTTTGAATATAATCCATACCATTTATTGTTGAATCCAATGGTTGTGGTTCATTGAGCCAATATTGAATGATACTGATATCATGGGGTGCAAAATTCCAGAGAGCATCAACATCATTACGTATTCTTCCCAGGTTAACTCTCTGACTGTAAATATATCGGATATCTCCTAATTCCCCCTTATCAATTATNTTTTTTACATAGCGTACNGCATTATTAAAAAGAAAAGTATGGCCCACCATTGCAATCAAATCTTTTTTATTTGCTAACTCTCCAATCTTTCTGACCTGTTCAATATTTGTAGCCATTGGTTTTTCTACAAGAACATGTTTACCAGAATCTAATGCTTGCATTGTAAGATCAAAATGTGATCTCACAGGAGTTGCAATAACTACTGCATTAATATCATTATCTTTGAAAATTAAATCAGTGTTATCAGTAACCTTTATACCGGGGTATTTATTTTTAATGAATTTCCGTCTCTCATCAGACCTATCCACTGCAATCTTAACAAAAATGTTTTCGTTGGTTACCAAATTCCTCAAAAGATTTGGTCCCCAATACCCTACTCCTATCTGTGCAATTTTTAACATACTTGTATTAATTGAATATTACATGTGTATAAGTCACTTATTGTCAGAATACACACTATAGAATATTGAGATCATTGAAGGTAATCTGTTTAAAGCTCATTGAAAGTTGTTTTTACTCAATTATTAGAACTGTAAATATTATTATATAGCTCTATAAGTTTTTTACTTTCATTTTTCCAATTATATTTTTCATTAACAGCTTTTCTACCATTCTCACCCATCTTAATTCCGGCTTCAATATTATTCGATAAATAATTTATTTTATCTCTAATATCATCTATATCACCTGGGTCGACCGTTAATCCACATTGTTCTTTTTCAATAAAATCTTTCCAAACAGGGAAATTAGAACATACGATCGGAATACCATATGACATATAATCAAAGAACTTTGTTGGTTCTGTATTCAAATACTGAATTGAGTATGGGAAAATACAAAGAGCAGCAAGCCAATTCCCATTCCGTACCAGATTATCTTTTCTTATAGGATCAACAAAATTTCCTTTTCCATCAATAATTAAGTTTGTATTTGCCCCAGCGATCTTTGTTAATCTTTCTAACAGTTCTAAGGGTCTAACTTCTCCAATCAAGTGCAATGGAACTTCAGGCATATTCTTTGCAATATCTGCATAAATAAGTGCTCCTCTTCTTTCTGTTACAAATCCGGTATAGACCAAACCTTTCTTACCTTGATCTATTGTCAACTTTTTTTCATTGTTAAACTCAGTTTTAAATAGNTTGGNATAATTCAAGATCTTGGTTGCATTGGGATACCTTTCATCCAAANAGTTACCAGCAATAACCAAATGAAAAAACTGTGATGCCCATTTTTCAATCATTCCGGCAAGAGTAGGAAGCCATTTTTTTATATTATTACTCCAATAGGATCTACCTTTAATGACCTCAACGATATTTTCATGAATATCGTAAATAACATGTTTACCAATGACCCTTAAGATCAATCCAATAAAAACCAGCTCAGGATCGTGAAAATGATAAATATTACCATTGACTTTGATTGACTGTTTCATAATCAGAAAAGAATTAACGAACATCCGTTTTATTTTATTTCCTATTCTTGGTAAGGGAATAATCCGGATTCCATCAACTGTCATCTCTTTATCTGCTACAGCAATCAATACTACATCGTATCCTTGATTCGAAAGTGTTTTACATTCCTTGTGGAAAATCCTGTCATCATTCCAATTATGCACAGATGTAAGATGTATTATGCGCAATCCTAATCCTTAAAATAATGGTATTTTTTTCAAAATATATTTTTGCATGGGTTTCTTCGAGATGCACTGCTGTTTATTTTATTCCAATGACCGTAATCTATATAGCCAGGTAGAGTTGGATGTTTTCAAATGGTACAAGAACAAAATACTAACCGTAAAAATTATACCGATACCACTAACTATATCAGGAATACCGATCTGGCGTCCTAATAAGNTTCCAATTACTAATAATAATAATCCGACAAGTAAATCACGGAAGAAGATATANTCCCATAGNTTTATAGTAAAAAANCGTTTTAGTACAATAAAACTTCCGGTTCCTGCCACTAAATACGCTAAATTAAAACTGCCAATGGCACTTANCAGAGAATCTANACCAATTAACCTACCGGNNAGAAACGATACGATTAATACAAGAACNGCTGCTCCATAAATAAGAGAATTATAACCTTTTTCCGAAGCAGCATCAATAGGGCTACGAGCTATTCCAGCAATAGTATAAAATGGGAATGCCAGTATTGTGAATCTTAAAATGAATATTCCTGAATCGTCTACTACTCCCAGCCATAACTGTAATATAACTCGTGCATANATAAACAACCACAGACAACTCAATAAACTCACAAACAGTCCTATGTGNATCAAGCCACTTATCTCNGNACCAAGTCTTTCTGTTTCACCNTTTGCCATNCTTCGTGCCACNGTGGGAAGAAGTACGATACCNACAGGGTTAATAACCAGCAGTGANAGTCGAAGCAATGATAAACTTGAATTAAAATAGGCNACATTTTCCAGACTACTTATTTTTGCAACCAATATCGGTACTCCGGCTAATAATATGAACTGAGATAATATACTTGGAATCCTTTGAAAACCATAGGTCAACAGCTTTTTATAATCTCTTATTANATCAATTGTTATTTTAATACCTGCATTTCGCCAGATATATGCAAACAACATTAAGATGATACTGCTACCACCAATGTANAGTAATNCCTCGNCAATTCGATCAAAAAATAGAAAACAAAAGATTGGAATNATTGCTGTGCCAACAAGCTGAAAAATGCTTGCGCCAATGATATTCATATATCCGCGAAATAGGGCANATGTTAAGAATTGCAGNCAAATGCCACATGCATAAACAAGATATATCCANAAACTATTTTGNTCTATAGAACCCCCCNTGAAAATTGATTTTGATATAATTAAGGTAAGNAGCATCAGTGGCAGGGAAATGGAAATAAATAATATCANTGCAGCATCACCATAGGANCGTTGAAATCTGCGACTGAGATAATTGGGTAGNCCCAGGTTAGCGCCAACNAGAACGATAGCAGCACCNGCAACAACAGTACGCTTTAATAATAAGAANTCACCAAGAATACTTAAACCNTAGAGNCTGGCGATGAGGCCGTTTAAAATGAATACACCACCCATTACNATAAAACCATTNATGAATACCACCAAGATATCNCTTTTTATTGTTAATTCTTTTTTTAGCCAATTTTGTTTAAGCCATTTCATATGATCTTCGCTTGTAACGCTGGGAGNTTTNTATAACATATTCATAAACAAATAGAAAAAGGANTAACAGTATCAATCCTCTTGTAAAAAATATTCTTGTAAAAGCAGTACTGAAAAACGCAAAAGTAAAATTTGGCACACAAATAGCTGCACAAATAAAATAAATGATGCTAATCTTGTATTTGCATACTTCNAGAATCTTCCATTGTAAAAAATAAACTATCATTCCAAGAGCAAATGTAGAAATGATGATTCCTATCCATCCGAAGTCTGCCCAATAGCTTCCAAGATAATTTGCGTTCGCAAAACCAGTTGTGAAAGGATCTTTCCACCAGATGCTTGCTACATAATTTGAGATTGGGAAGGTACCATCTATGTATAGCCAGGAAAATAGTTGACTAGAACGGCCCAAAAGGAATGGATGTATATCTGGAAAAATATTAAAATANTGAAAAAGTGCTTCAGCAGGAATCTGGAANATTCTTATNAAATAAGACCATAAGATTATTTCAAATATACCTTGCCTATCTGCAATCAATAGATAGGTTATAAGGATTGGCCCAGCAAGAATTATAGAGATAAAGCTAATAACGAGTTTCAGNGATATATCTTTCTTCCTTATTAAGATATACGTTGCAATAGANAAGAAAATAGACGCTATAGGAGATTTCTCAAGGGTTATTGAGTTAGTGAATAAACCGAATATCAAGAATAAAATAAATAATAAAATATATTTCTTTTTTTTATACTGAGTGGCCAAATGTANAGATCCGACAATACCAAAAGGAACAAAGAATGATCTTAACCAAAAAAATAAATANCGCTCNATNTTGGTTATCCCCAATAGTTTCANNGCNTCCTCACGCATCAGAAAATACCTGNCGCTGTTCCCAGGATCTCTAAGCAATTGGAATATAGGTATTTCATCNACCCGCAATAAATATCCTATCAANATCATGATAGAAAGAGAAANTATCACAACCAAAACTTCAAAAAAATAAGGATCATTTTCATTTTCATATTCAATCTGGGTAAATAATCTATNCATATCTTTATTATGAATAGGACGTANTAGTCTTGCAANATACATTCCTGCTGGNAATAAGAANTAAAATAGAATTACTGATACAAAAAATGGTATCTCGCTTGGATCATCCTTGATCGNAAGTATATATATTGATGGAACCGCAATGAATACAGTATATGTTGCTATGATAGAAGAAGGAATAGAAGCAANCCTGATACCACTAAAACCGAGAACCAACCTATCTTTATAGGTTAGAAAAATATAGAATAATATTGACAGGATCAATGAGCTTGCTGGAAGAACCAGTTCATCCGTCATCCACACAAGAGATATAAGGAATAATAATGGCAAAAAGAAAAGTAATAATCGATCAATATTCCAATCTTTTAACATTAAAAGCCTTAAACCAAAAGGTGTGTGAACAACCTCTTAAAGATATTAATTAGCAGTAATCTTTTTCCAGCGATTCAGAAAATGTAAATAATACATTGAGATTACTAACGAAAAAGTAAACCCAATAATCACAATTCTAGCCCTTGCCGGTTTATATTTTAGTTCTGGTATTTTCCCCTTATCAAGAACCTGTACTGTTGGGGTATTTTTTGCTTCCTGGATCTTCGCATCTTCATACTGCTGTGTAAGAAAAGTGAATAAAGTATTTTGTATTTCAACTTCTCTTGTCAAACGCATTAATTGTATGCCTAGCTCCGGTACTTCTGAAAAGCTTGGAAAAAGTTTATCCTGATCAGAAATATTATATCCATATTCCATTTCGTTTAATTTTATTTTCAATTCTTTTATTTCATTATTCAGCCTTACAACATTAGGATGATTAGGATTCAGCGTCTTGGTAAGAACTCCCAATTGAACTTCGCTCGCTAATTGTTGTGCTTTGATTGCAGACGCCGCCTGAATTGCGGCATTGGTTTGTTCCGGTAGTGAAATCATTTTATGATCTTCTTGAAAAATCTTGAAATTCTCTTCTGCATTTTTGAGGTCTACAATATTCTGTCGATAACGTTTTTCAATAAATAGCCGCTGAAATGATGCCTTTTCTATTTTCAATCCCTTGTTCACTGCATCAAGTTGATCAATAAAATAATTAGCCATACTGGCACTCATTTGTCTTGCATTTAATTCCTCTTCTTCTGGATGAAACCACCCAGTAGAAACATTTACAGAAGTTGTTATGGTCCCTTCTTCTTGTATTTCAATATTCACATTCTCTCTTAATGACTCTAATGCTCTCTCAACATTATCACTTTGATAAAAATCAATTAATCCAAATTCGTGTATTACAGATTCCATTACGGTTCGGCTTTTTAGTATAGCCATAAAATCCATGCTCTCATCTTTCCCGCCTTGCATTAAACTGCCAAAAGGCATTTGCTGAGATAATGCACCCAAGATCCCTGATTGATCATCTGATGATGGATGCATTAGTACAGCTGTAGAGCGAAATGTCTTTGGCATAATTAATGAAAAAATGATCGCAGACAGGGAGACAATAAAAACATTACGCAGAATAAGGTGCCTTTCATTCCAAAAGATACTAACTAATAAAGGCATGCTGATCTCATCATTTACATAATTGCTTTCAAAAGATTGCAATGGATTTGCCCTTAACAATAAATCATCAAGAGCACCATATTTTTTTAGGTCACCTATACGGTTTCGAAGTGTTTTTTCCTTAAAACCATACTGTTGGGCTATTAATTTCCTTGAACTAGGATTATCAACAATATCAGGGTGTTTTTTAATCAATTCTAGGATGGTCTTTTCGTGTGTGGTCAGCTTCATCACTTATCTTGATTGAATGGCCAAATAAGTAAGCACAAATGATGTAAATGCCGTTAC
>NZNN01000005.1 GCA_002694895.1 Chloroflexota bacterium | reverse complement strand
ATTAATTCAAAAATTTTAAAATTATCTATTATTTTTTCTAAGGCTATATTTGCTATAAATGTATCTGTTAAAGCTGCATCATTATTCAAAGTTGGATTTTTAGCAGTCTGATCTATAAACTCTCCTTCTTCCATAGATCGTGCTAATTCTCTTTCGTCTTTGGCACTTAATAAACTAACTCGTCCTATTTCACGTAAATAAAGCCTCACAGGATCATCAATTATTTCAGGAGTATCATTAACTACATCATCAAGTAAAACTAATTCTCCTTCATTATTCAATCTATAAGCATCACCCATCTCGTCATTGATATTTTCAGAATTATCATTTATAGATTCTCTAGAAATTTTCAAACTCATAAAATCTTTAGCTATATCTTCCGGGTCATCACTAAATTCTTCCCTTTGCATCATATTTTTTTTAGCTGATTGAATAAAATTCACTAAAACAGAATCCTGTTCACTATTCCACATTTTATTTGACATATAAAAACCTAATTTGAATAATATTAATATATTTTTTTGATAGTAGTATTATCTAAAATCTTAATACGATTTTCTATTTTATTAATCTCATCAATATTTATTTGATAATCTAGCATTAAAGTCACATTTTTTGCTATCAAGTATTCCCTTTCTATATCATTCTTGCATTGTGATATAACGTTAATTAACTTTTCATTATCAAAAAATATTAATTTATCAGATTGAAAATAATTTATTTCATTATATAAATTTTCTTCAATTTTATTTTCATTTTCAATTGAATTATCTTTTTTTGACCATTTATATAAAATCTGCTTACAAATTGTATCATCAATCATCTCAATATCCCAATCAATAAATAGGTCTTTATTTAAATTCTCATTAGATAAAACTATTCCTGTTAAATATTCTGATAAAATTTTTAACCTATTCTTGTCATCTGGGATAGTCTGGAAACTTTTAAAAGAATTTTCTTTTAATTTAAACAATCTGTTTGAATTATCATTAAATCTTTTTGTTTTTGAATCAAATCCAGCCTTAATTCGTTCTTCTGAAACATTTAATTCTTTACTTAACATTGATACATATTGATCCTGAATATAAGGATTTTTTTCTTTAGATATAAATGGTCTTATAATTTCTTCAATAAGTTCTTTGCCTTCAGCAGTAGATGAATCAAATTTGTTTGAAAGTGATTCAATTAAATATTCTACAATCGGACTTGCATTTAATATACTTTCTTTCCACTTCTCTGGAGAATTTCTAATAAAATCATCAGGATCTGAATTGTCAGGTAAAGTAACAATACGAAGCATAAAGGTCTTCTTTATTGATTTATTAGTAATGCCAGCAGGTAATTCCTTATTATTTGATTTAAAGACTCCCCAGCTTTTATCCAAAGCATTTAAAGTTGCTTCTGATCCTGCTTGATCTGAATCCAAAGCTATAACTACACTATTTGAAATATCTGAAATCTTATTTGCCTGATATATAGTTATTGCTGTTCCCATTGAAGCAATAACATTTTTAAATCCAAACTGATGGGCAGTAATAACATCTGTATAACCTTCNACTAAAACNCATTCATCTTCGTCTCGAATANTTTCTNCAGCTTGATCTAATCCATATAANACAGAACCTTTATCAAATAATAGATTNTTTTTAGTATTAANATATTTTGGGTTTTTATCAGACATNATTCTTCCNCCAAATCCTAATACATTATCTTTTAATTCGATAATAGGAAAAATCANTCTTTCTGAGAAAAAATCTATNACATCTCCCNTGCTATTTTCAGAGGCCAGNCCAAAATCAATTATATTTTTAGATTCAATTCCATGACTGATTAAATAATTATATAATTCATTTCCNTTTGGATTGTAACCCAAATTAAATTTCAAAGCTGATTCTTTTGTTATTCCTCTTTCTTTCAAATAATCTCTTGTCAAANCACCTTTNTCNGAAAANAAAGAATGTTTAAAAAAATTAACAGCTAGATTNTTAATTTTTNNNATTTCTTCTAAAATTTTACTTCTNCTCAAATTAAACGATTTNTCTGATATACCTAATTTTTTACTAAAATATTTTAATGACTCAATAAAAGATATATTTTCNTTTTTCATTAAAAAAGAAAATATATCTCCACCCACCGAACAAGCACCAAAACATCTCCATATATTTTTTTCAGGGTCAACAATAAAAGAAGGTGTGTTTTCATTATGAAATGGACACAAAGCTTTATAAAGTCTTCCTTGTCTTTTTAAATCTGCATGTTCAGAAACCAAGTCTAAAACTGAAATTTTATTTTTTATATCTGTTGTTAAACTCATCTTGATCAGAACGATTATAATTTATATAAAAATAGGCTAAATATCTATTAATATTAAACATTAATAGATATCTAAAATATACAGGAAATATAGAATAATAAAATAAGTACTAAATTACTATAATTTTTTTTAATATTATGGACATTATAAAAAGAATAAAATACTTAAAAAAATTATTAAATAAAAATAATTATTTATATTACATTAAACAAAATCCAGAATTATCTGACGGGGAATATGATACTTATTTTCGAGAATTGCTTAAATTAGAAAACCTTTATCCTCAATATAAAGATATAGATTCTCCAACTCATAGAATAGGGGCAAAACCATCAACAGAATTTAAGATAACAAAACACTTGCAACCAATGATGAGTCTTTCAGATTGTTTTAACGAAGAAGAATTTCATACTTGGCATAATAGAAATTCTAAAATACTAAAAAATCAAAACTTTGAAATGGTATCAGAACTAAAAATAGATGGACTTGCAATTTCTTTAATTTACGAAAATAGCAAACTGAAAACAGCTTCAACCAGGGGGAATGGAAACGAAGGTGAAGATGTCACATCTAATGCACGTACAATCAAAACTATCCCTTTGAATTTAAATAAAAATATTCCAGGAAATATAGAAATCAGAGGTGAAGTTTTTATATCTAAATCTCAATTTACAACCCTAAATATAGAAAGAGAAAAAAACAATCTTCCAAAATATTCAAATCCCAGAAATTGCGCCTCAGGGTCATTAAGGCAACTTGACCCAATCATAACAAAGTCACGTAGACTTGATACTTTTATATACAGCATTGGCTATTATGATTCTTCAATACTATTGCCCGAGACTCAATACGATAGGCTCAAATTTTTATCAGAATTAGGATTCAAAACAAATAATAATACTTTGTTATCTAATTCATTGGAAGGCACTATAAATATATATAAAAGTTTTGAAAAGAAAATACCCGAACTAGATTATTTATGTGATGGCCTAGTAATAAAAGTAAACAACATAAACTCTCAAAATATTATAGGTGAATTAACCAGATCTCCTAAATGGGCAATTGCTTTTAAATATCCCGGGAATAGAGCAATAACTCAAATCAAAGATATTGAAATTAATATTGGCAGAACAGGAACAATTAACCCAATAGCTAATTTAGTACCAATAGAACTGGATGGGGTTACAATCACTAATGCTACTTTACACAATCCAAGTTATATAGAGAAATTAGATCTCAAAATTGGTGACTGGGTGTATATAGAAAGAGCTGGTGATGTTATACCTAAAGTTTTATCAGTAATTAAAAATAAAAGAAATGGATTAGAAAAAAAATTTATTTTTCCAATCATATGTCCAAGTTGTAATTCTAAAATTGTAAGAAATAAATCTGATGCAATATATTATTGCCTAAATAATAAATGCATCACTAAAATTAAAAGATCTATAGAATATTTTGTAAGTAAAAATGCTATGGATGTTGAAGGATTAGGTCCCTCAATTATTGAAAAACTAGTATCTAATAAAATAATTAATAATTTTGCTGATATCTACTACTTAAAAAAAGAAGATTTACTAAAATTGGATGGATTTGGGGTAAAAAGTGCTGAAAATTTAATTCATTCAATTGAAAATAGTAAAAATAGATCATCTGTAAAATTATTAGTGGCTTTAGGCATAAATCATATTGGAAATGAAATGTCAGATTTAATTTTAAATAAATTTGAATCAATAAAAAATCTATATAATCTAAATTATGATCACCTATTAGAAATTCCTCAAATAGGACCACAAATCGCTACAAGTATTATTGAATATTTCAATGATGCTGATAACAGAACTCAAATTGATAAATTGATAAATTTAGGGTTAAATTATAAAAACATAAAATCTTCAAATATTAACTCAGATCTACTGGGATTAAATTTTGTTATAACGGGTAAATTAGAAAAATTTACAAGATCAGAAATAAAGGATTTAATATTATCTCTAGGGGGGAAAGTAAGTAGCAATATCACTAAAAATATCGATTATTTAATTGCAGGAACAGATCCTGGATCAAAACTAGAAAAAGCAACAGAACTTAAAATAAAAATCATAAGTGAAAATGAATTTAAAATATTAATTAAATAAATTATAAAGGGGAATAATGGAATTAGGAATTAAAAATAAAATAGCTTTAGTCACAGGAAGTAGTAGGGGGATTGGAAAATCATGTGCACTTTCATTAGCCAAAGAGAAAGTAAAAGTAGTTATATGTGGTAGAAATCAAAATACTCTTAATAATACCCTGGATGAAATAAAAGTATTCAGTCCGCAATCTATTGCAATTAAATCAGATATAACAAATATATCATCTCTAAGTAGTTTGACTGAGGAAATTACAAATAAATTAGGTCCAATAGAAATATTGGTAAACAATGTAGGGGGTTCAGTAAAACGAGAAGGAGTGGAAGGGACTGAGATCAAGGATTTAAATAAAGCTTTTGAATTAAATATAGATCCAACACTAAAATTAATGCAACTCGTCATCCCCAAAATGAAATCCAACAATTGGGGCAGAATAATAAATATTTCATCAGTATATGGGCGTGAGTTAGGTGGAAATTTATCTTATATGACAGCAAAAGCAGCACTAAATAGCATAACAAAACATGCCGCAGTAGATTTAGCAAAATATGGTGTTTTAATTAATGCTGTTGCGCCTGGACCAGTAGCTCATCCTGGAGGAGGATGGGAAAAATTTCAAAATGAAAACAAAAAAGACATAGTAGATCAATTTATTAAAGAAAATTTACCTATAGGTAAATTTGGATGGCCAGAACCTGTAGGGGACCTTGTAACTTTTCTTGCTTCACAAAATTCTGGATTTTTAACAGGAACTTGTATCAATATAGATGGAGGATGGAGTAGATCTATTAACTAGAAATTTAAATACTAAATATTCTCTAATTATCAGTTGATTTTTTATATTCAATTTATTATATTTTTCTGAACAGTAATTCATATTCTAATCATATGGTAAATAAACAAAGAAAAAAACAAACCTCAAAGAAAAAAACAACTGAAGAAATAGTTTTGTCTGTAAAAGACTTACAAACTCATTTTTCTACTAAATGGGGTTTAGTTAAAGCTGTAGACGGAGTTAGCTTTGATTTAAAAAAAGATGAAACTTTAGCTGTTGTTGGGGAATCCGGATCAGGGAAATCAGTTACTGCTTTATCAATAATGCAACTGATACCATCTCCGCCAGGATTTATCGTAGGCGGCGAAATAAATTTAGAAGGCGAAAATCTGTTAACTAAATCTGAGAGAGACATGCAATCTGTAAGAGGATCAAGAATTGCAATGGTATTACAAGATCCAATGACTGCATTAAATCCTGTATTCAAAATCTCAGATCAAGTTGGAGAAACCTTAAATATTCATAAAAAACTCAAAGGGAAGCAATTATACAACTCAATTATAGATATGTTAAAAAAAGTTAATATCCCTGCACCTGAAGAGAGAATGAAGGACTACCCGCATCAATTAAGTGGCGGAATGCGACAAAGAGTTGTTGGAGCTATTGGAGTTTCATGTAGCCCAACCATTTTAATTGCTGATGAACCAACAACTTCATTAGATGCCACAATTCAAGCTCAGTATCTAAGATTACTCAAAGATTTGCAAAACGAATTTGGGATGGCTATATTATTTATAACTCATGATTTTGGAATAGTTGCTAAAATGTGTGACAGAGTTGCTGTTATGTATGCNGGGCGAATTGTNGAAATCGGCGAAGTGAGAGAAATTTTCAACAACCCAANNCATCCNTATACGCAGGGATTAATTAAATCTGTACCAAGCATGGATGAAGATATAGACAGATTATATTCAATTCCAGGCCAACCACCAGCCTTATGGGATGTCACTGATGGCTGCAGGTTTTCACCTAGAAAAGAAACACCGTGCTGTGATATTTGTATAAATGAAAAATATGAAATGGTAGAAATAAAACCAGGGCATTTAGTTGACGGATGTAAATGCTGTCTAGGTACATGTAAATCAAATAAAAAATAAAATGGCAAACACTTTAATAGAATTACAAAATATAAAAAAAATATTTCAGGTTGGCGGCGGTTTCTTAGGTTCAGGATCAAAAGACCTAACAGCTGTAAATAATGTTTCATTTAAAATTGAAGAAGGTCAAACATACGGACTGGTNGGTGAATCNGGATGTGGAAAAACTACAACAGCTAAAATGATACTTATGCTAGAAGAACCAACTGAAGGTAATATTATTTTCAATGACCAAGATGTATTTGAAACTTCAAAAACTGATCAAGAGTACAAAAAAAACTATAAATCTTCAGTCCAAGCTGTATTTCAAGATCCATGGGCATCTTTGAACCCAAGAATGAGAGTAAGAGATATTATAGGAGAACCACTAGAAATTAATACTGATATGACAAAAAATCAAGTAAGAAGCCGGGTAAATGAATTATTAGTTGAAGTTGGCTTGCAGGCTTATCAGTCGAACCTNTATCCTCACGAATTTAGCGGAGGACAAAGACAAAGATTAGGTGTAGCAAGGGCATTAGCATTAAATCCAAAATTAATTGTATTAGATGAACCTGTTTCAGCATTAGATGTATCTATAAGNGCACAAATAATGAACCTATTGGTTGATTTACAAAAAGAATATAACTTGAGTTATTTGTTAATAGCT
Source organism: Chloroflexota bacterium (assembly GCA_002694895.1). Classification (GTDB taxonomy): domain Bacteria; phylum Chloroflexota; class Dehalococcoidia; order Lucifugimonadales. Next base: position 1,553 of record NZNN01000005.1, on the reverse strand, counting down.
CACCACTTAGCAACAGTAAGATACATGTGCGATAAAATGGGAGTAATGTATCTAGGAAATTTAATGGAAGAAGCTAACGCTTCTGAACTTTTTGATGATCCATTACATAATTACACCAAAGCTTTAATGTCTGCAGCATTACCATCCCATCCAGATATAGAAAGAGATGAAATAATTTTAGAAGGTGATGTACCTAGTCCTTTAAATCCGCCACCAGGATGTGTTTTTCAACCAAGATGTTTAAATCAAGACAAATGTACTTGCTCTGAAACTCCTCCAAGCTTAACAGAAATAAAACCTAATCATATGGTAGCAGATTGTAAATGTTGTACAACTTAAAAATTAAAAAAGCTTAAGTTAGANATNGTTAACTTGAATTAATAAAACAAAACTTTACACATTTTTTATATAATTTTATTTACAGTATTTTGATAAAAACAGTATAATAAAGCATTAATAATAAGGTGAAANATGCAAAAGAAAATATTTTTAACATTAACTTTAATAATTTTTATTATTGGATGTAGTTCTAATAATGATGTAGATACAACAGAAAAAAATAACCTTACACCAGCACCCTCTGCATCCACTTCTGCTTCTGCTTCTGATGATACCATGTTAACTTCTTTACGTGAAAAACTTGAAGTTAGATGTGTATTAGATGCCACTGTACTNACAATAACCTGCGCAACACATCAAACAATTGCAAACTCAGCTTTGGAATGGACCAATGTAGAAAGTGGTAAAACCGGAACTGAACTAGAATTCACATTTATTATNGAAGAATACTCACCTCAAGTTACAGTTGTTCTAAAAGAATGTGTTGATAATAATTGTGAGGAAGTTAAGAAGAAAATTCCTATTAAACATCTTCAACACCTATTCCAATAATAATAGCAAACAATCCAATCATATGGTGGAAGACTAAANGTGTAGAAATTTAATNGTCATATTGCCCGACAAAAGCCGCGGTCACTCTTTCTTCAATATTACGCCAACTTAATCCGTATTTTTCAGTAAGTTCATCTGAAGTACCTGATTCAGCATAAGTATTCATTGAAACACTAAATACCTTAACAGGGTTATTTTGTGCAACAATTTGGGATACCAAACTATGTAAGCCCCCATACTTAAAATGTTCCTCTATAGTAAAAATATAATCAGATTCCTTAGCATACTTAAGTATAATTGTTTCATCTATTGGATTTAAAGAATATATATTAACGACTGTGACAAGAATACCTTTTTCCTTTAGTTTTTCAGCTGCCTTCATAGCATGATAAACCATATATCCACTTGCAAATATTGAAATACGTGCATTACATAATAAGCCACCCATATTTATGGGTTGTTGAGGTTTATTTGGTTTTACCATAACAGTAGATCCGCCATGTTGAAGTTTAATATCTTTTTTATTTATAATCGGGGTTGCTGGGCGGGAAAGCCTTATATAAAAAGGGCCAGGGGTATTAACAGCAAGTTCAACTGCAGCTTGTGCTTCATAAGCATCTGAAGGAACTAAAACAGAAAAGGAATGAAGAGATAAAAATAAA
>NZNN01000065.1 GCA_002694895.1 Chloroflexota bacterium | reverse complement strand
TAAGTAAAAGACCTATGTCTTAATATCTGCGTAGCAATTGCTAAAGATGTTTGAATTTCTATAGTCATATAAGCCTGTTCAAAAGGTGACCAATGACCATGCTTAATCATATATTTTAACAAACCTTCATACTTTTCATTATCCTGATTTTTTGGATTACTAACTCTAGCTATATATGCAATAGTTTCTTCAGCATCAGGTGTAATAGACACTAATTTTACTTTATTCATAGTATTAATCTAAATAATCAAATTTACAGGGTTTTCTAAATTATTTTTAATTTCTGCCAAAAATTTAGCCCCTTCAGCACCATCAGTAACTCTATGGTCTGCAGACAAACTAGTATTCATAATATTGGATATCATTATATCTTCTTCAGGACTAACAATAGGTATTTTTTTCACTGATCCAACAGCTAGCATTGCAGTTTGAGGCGGTAAAATAATAGCTAAAAAACTATTAACATCAAACATTCCTAAATTACTAATCGAAAATGTACCTTTTGTATATTCCGCGCTTGTTAATTTACCATTCTTAGTTCTGTCAACCAAATCTTTAGATGCAATTGATAATTGCTTAATATCCAAATCATTACAATTAATTATTGAAGGCATTATTAAACCATCTTCCAGAGCTATTGCAACAGAAACATTGATCTCTTCATTCATATTAACTGTACCATTTTCATGTCTGCTATTAAATATCGGGAATTTTTTAAGTGTGTCAATAACAGATTTCATTATCATGTCATTTATACTAATTTTAATATTTTGGTATGCTAGTTTAGAATTTATTTGAGACCTTATTTCTAAAGCTTTATCCATATTAATATCAGTACTTAAATAATAATGAGGTACTTCTTGTTTACTTCTTTGAGTAACTCTGGCTATTTGTGCTCTCATTTTATTTTCTTCTTTTACTGTACTATCAATTTTTACTGTACTATCAATATCTTGGATTTGTGATTCAACATCATTTGTTTCAGATTTAAAATTAATTTTAACTTTTTCTGTTATTTCAACATTATCAATTAATTGCAAAATATCTGATTTCACAATTCTTCCCCCAGGACCTGTGCCAATAACATTGTTTAAATCAATATTATGGTCATTAGCAAGGGTTTTAGCCAAAGGAGAAGCTTTTATTTTTTGTTCATTGCTAACTTCTTCCTGCACTTCTGCTGCCACCTCTTCTTGCACTTCTGCAACCACCTCTTCTTGCACTTCTGCTACTACCTCTTCTTGCACTTCTGCTACTACTTCCTCTGGTGCTGCTGCTACTTCCTCTGCTTCCTCCTCCTCCGGTATATTAGTTCCATCACCAACTATGGCAATTGGTTCTCCAACATTAACTTTTGATCCTTCTTCAACTAGGATTTTTTCCAAAGTACCTTCTGCATAAGATTCGAATTCTACAACAGCTTTATCAGTTTCTATTTCCGCAACCGGTTCCCCAATCTTTACTTCAGAACCTTCTTCTTTCAACCATTTAACCACAACACCTTCTTTCATATCATAGCCCATTTGTGGCATATTAAGTTCTTCAGACAATTAATACCTCCTAAAAACCAAAAAGTTCTTTAATTTTACTCATTGCTCTATCAATATTTGGAATAACTTTATCCTCTAGTTCTGCACTATATGGCATTGGAACATTTAAACTATTTATTACACCAACAGGACCATCAAGATAATCAAAACATTTTTCTTGAATTACTGAACTAATGTATGAACCAAAAGATCCGGTTTCCCAATACTCATCTAATATTACAACTTTATTTGTTTTTTTAACAGATTCAAATATTAATTCAAAATCAATTGGGTTCAAGGATCTCAAATCAATTATTTCAGTATTGATATTACTTTTATTTAATTCGGTAGAAACTAATTTTGCAAGTGGCATCATACCTGACCATGCTATAAGAGTTAAATCATCCCCTTTTTCCAAAACTTTAGGAAGGCCAATGGGTGTTTCATAATATTGATCAGGAATGTCATTTTTAACACCATATAACATTGAATGTTCTACAAATATCACTGGATTATTTTCATTAATAGCAGATCTAAATAAACCTAAAGCATCTATAGCGTTTGAAGGTGAGACAACTTTTAATCCTGGTACTGAAGCATACCATCCTTCAAAGCTCTGTGAATGAGTTGCGGCCAATCTACCTCCGGCCCCCGTAACTGTTCGTATTATAATGGGAACACTAAGTTGTCCATCAGACATATAATGAATTTTAGCCGCATGATTTACTATTTGATCTATAGCTAATAAAGAAAAATTTATTGTCATAATTTCTACTATTGGTTTCATTCCCGCCATAGAAGCTCCAATAGCAGCACCTACAAAACCTGATTCAGATATTGGAGTATCCATAATTTTTTCACTNCCATATTCTTCAAGCAATCCTTTTGTTACTGCATAAGGACCTCCNTACATTCCAATNTCTTCTCCCATTAAAAAGNCATTTTCNTTATTATCTAAAGCTTCTTTCAAAGCTTTATTCAAAGATTCTCTGATAGTTAATTCTGCCATTTNTTCCTAATTATCTGAATAATAAATNTTATCCATTGCTACAGACATATCTGGTAATGGACTATTCTCTGCAAATTTCAGGCAATTTTCAATTATTACCTTTACTTCATTTTCTATATCNCTTATATCAATATCAGTAAGTAAATTATTTTCTTTAACATATTGTTTGAATAATAAAATAGGATCCTTATCTTCCCACTCTTTAATTTCTGAATCTTCTCTATATGAAGAAGGGTCAGCCATAGAATGCCCTCTAAATCTATATGTCATAGCTTCTATCAATACAGGNCCTCCATTTGTTCGAATTTTATTAATAGCTTCCTTTGCTGAATCTTGTACTGTAAGAACATCCATTCCATCTATACGTGTTGCNGGCATTCCATAAAGATCTGCAAATTTATATAAAATATCGGCTGCAGCAGATGATCTTTTAACATGAGTTCCCATTCCATATTGATTATTTTCAAGATAAAACAAAACAGGAAGATTCCATAAAGCTGCCAAATTCATAGATTCATGAAATTCACCTTCATTTACCGCACCATCTCCAAAAAAGCATAGAACTATTCCATCTTTTTTTTGTTTTTTTAAAGCTAATCCAATTCCAATAGCAATAGGTAAATGGCCCCCAACTATAGCATATCCACCCATAAAATTTAATTTCTTATCAAANAAATGCATAGATCCACCTTTACCTCTGCTACTTCCCCCTTTTTTACCATATAATTCTGCCATAATTTTATTTGGATCCATGCCTCTAGCAAGTGCGTGCCCATGATCTCTATAATGTGTTATCACATAATCTTGATTAGTTAGTTGNGATATAGCNCCAACAGCAATAGCTTCTTCACCAATATAAAGATGTAAAAATCCTTTNATTTTCCCTTGCATATACATTCNNCCACAAGNTTCTTCAAAATGCCTTATTTTAGACATTTCTAACAAATAANTTCTTGCAGTTTCTTTATCTATATTCGACATAAATTAAATATGTATAGCACTCCCTAATGCACCAAGAGATGATTCTTTTAATACTTCTGAAATTGTAGGATGTGGATGNACTAAATCTCCAATTTCTTTTGAAGAACCTTCTAATAATTTTAAAATTCCAATTTCACCAAGTAATTCTGAAACATTAGCACCAATTAAATGAGCNCCTAATAATTCTCCAGTCTCTTCATCAAAAATCAATTTGGAAAATCCTTCTGAATGTCCCAGTCCTAAAGCTTTCCCGCTAGCTGAAAGAGGAAAAACACCTGTTTTTATCTTATAATCCTTTTCTTTTGCCTCTTCCTCTGTTAATCCTATACTCGCTATTTGTGGTTCACAATAAATCGCTCTTGGCATGTCAATATAATCCTTTATTGGCTCTGGATTTAATCCGGCAATTTTTTCTGCTACAACAACTCCTTGATGAGAAGCAACATGGGCTTGTAAAAGTTTTCCTGTAACATCTCCTATAGCATATATATTATCTATATTTGTTTTCATAAAATTATCTATATTAATCCAACCTCGATGCATTTCAACTCCAATCTTTTCAAGACCTAACCCATTAATATTACCTGCAGCTCCAACTGCAACTAATACAGTATCAACTTCTAAATCCATTTGCCCATCTTTTACTTTCAAATGAGCAACAACATTTTTTCCAGAGACATCCAAAGTATCTATTTGAGCATCTGTAAGTATATTTATACCTTTCTTTTTATATATTTTTGATAATTCATCACTTATGCTTTTATCTTCTTTATTTAATATTCTGTCNGCTAATTCAACTATTGTTACTTCGCTTCCATAAGCATTAAATATATAACTAAATTCTACTCCTGTAGCACCCCCGCCAACTATTATTACTTTCTTAGGAACATCTTTTAATTCTAATGCCTGTCTACTTGTTATTACTTTAGATTCATCGATTGGCATATTTGGAAATTCCATAAATATTGAACCTGTTGCTAAGACAATATTATCAGAAGTAATATTAGTATTAGCANTTTTCAAATTAATCTCATTAGAGCTTATTAATTCAGCTGTATCTTCAAATACTTGAACTTTATTTTTNTTTAATAAATAAGAAACACCTGTTGTAAGTTTTCTAACTACNTTTCTNCTTCTTTTTACNGCCTGAGAAAAATCAGGTGTGAAATTATCTATTTTAATNCCNAATTCATCAGATTCNTTAATTAAATTAAGTACTTCGGAATTTCTCAATAATGCTTTAGATGGAATACANCCCCAATTTANACACAATCCTCCNACTGCTTCTTTTTCAATTAATGCAGTTTTNAAACCTAGTTGTGCTGCTCTNATTGCNGAAACATATCCACCNGGTCCNCCTCCTATAACTGTNACTTGAAAATCGTTCAATAAAANCCCTTATGTTTTTAAACATACATAATACAACATTTACAAATCTTTAGTAATAAAAGATTAATATACTAANATATAATATTATGAATTTAATTATTTATAATATTATATTAAATNAATTAAAACTAAGTAANAATCATATACATCACAATAAATTAAATCATAAACCAAAAGAAAACCTATGGAGAAANTTTGTCTNAAAAAATAACTGTTGGAATANTNAAAGAAAAAGACAAATNAGAAAACAGNGTATCANTAGTTCCCAGAGATGTTAATTTATTAATAAAAATGGGTTTGTCAGTAGAATTAGAAAATGGGGCCGGNGAGAAAGCAGGTTTTTTAAATAAACATTATGAAAATGTTGGNGCAAAANTATCTAAAAAATTATCNGATGAAATTAATATAATAACTTCCGTAAATGCATTTTCTTCTCAAGGTAATTCNTATGTNAAAAATTCNTTAGTAATTAGTACAACTAATTTGAGAAATGATAATAAAATTATCGAAATATGCAAGAAAAANAATTTNTCAGTTATNGCAATGGAATTTGTTCCAAGNATTGCCAGNGCTCAAAANCTTGATGCTCTTTCTTCACAAGCCTCNATTGCAGGNTACAAAGCNGNACTTATNGTAGCTAATTCTTTAAACAANTATATACCTTTAATGATGACTGCNGCTGGAACNATACTTCCNGCCAATGTATTGGTTNTGGGAGCTGGNGTAGCTGGATTACAAGCTATTGCTACCGTCAAAAGATTAGGTGCAGACGTTACAGGTTATGATATTAGACTAGCTGCCGGTGAAGAAATTAGNTCNTTAGGNGCTAAATTTATTTCTNANGAAATCNTACAAGATTCAGAAACANATNGTGGTTATGCTAAAGAACAAAGTAAANAAAATCAAAAATCACAATTAGAGTTTTTAAAAGAATATATTATTAAAGCTGATGCAGTTATATCAACAGCAGCAATCCCGGGTCGCCCTGCACCAAAATTAATTGAAAAGAAAACTGTTCAATTAATGAAGCCTGGAAGTGTTATAGTAGATGTTTCGGCTCCTTTAGGAGGGAATTGTGAATGNACAAAATTAGGAGAANTAATTATTATAAATAATGTTAAAATCTTTGGACCTTCAAATTTACCTTCAGAAATGGCCTATGACGCATCGACTGTTTATTCAAAAAATATATTTAGCCTTATGGAATTACTTATAAAAGATAAAAAAATAGAAATTAACCTTCAAGATGAAATCATTGATGCAATGTTAGTAATTGAAAAAGGTGAAAAAAGAATCGAGGAATAACATTGGACCTATTACCTTTAATTATAATTTTTGCTTTATCATTATTTATAGGATATGAAGTTATCACAAAAGTTCCTTCAACCTTACATACCCCTTTAATGTCTGGATCAAATGCTATATCAGGAATAGTAATAGTTGGGGCAATAATTATCGCGTCAAATGCTAATGGGATCATAGCATTAATATTATCTGTCGTTGCCATAGTCTTAGCAACTATCAATGTTATTGGGGGATTCATGGTAACCGATCGTATGTTAGCAATGTTCAAAAGAAGCAAAAATAAGGATTAATTTTGTTAGAAATCTCATCAAATATAGAAAATATTGTTTATCTTATTTCTGCTTCTTTATTCATTNTTGGATTAAAAAGATTAGCATCTCCTATTACTGCTAGAAATGGTAACAGATTAGCATCTTTAGGGATGCTTATTGCAATAGTACTAACAATATTAAAATACACTGATAATAACTTTGAATGGATAATCCTTGGGATTGTTATAGGAGGATTATTAGGAATAATACTTTCTAAATATGTTCAAATGACAGCAATACCTCAACTAGTAGCAATTTTCAATGGATTTGGAGGAGGGGCAAGTGCACTTGTTGCTATATATGAAATCCTTTATCAAAAAGAATCAGTATTAAGTATTTTTGTTTTAGCAGCCATAGCATTTTCTACAGTTCTTGGATCTTTAACATTAACCGGTTCATTCATTGCTTTTGGAAAATTACAGGAAATAATTCCAACCAGACCAATTCTATTCCCTTTAAGAAATTATTTGAATTCTCTTTTATTATTATTAATTATTTTCTTAGCTGTAATAATGGTTATTCCAAACTTTAGTTCTCTAAATATTCTTTATATCTTAATTGTTTTATCATTACTTGCCGGAATCTTAATAGTAATACCTATCGGCGGTGCAGATATGCCCGTAATAATAGCATTGTTAAATTCATATTCCGGAATAGCTGGAGCAGGTGCAGGCTTTGTACTTAATAANCCTGTTCTTATTATTTCNGGATCTTTAGTTGGAGCATCAGGATTAATATTAACCAGAATTATGATCAAGGCAATGAATAGATCCTTAGCTAATGTGATACTTGGAGGGTTAGGCTCAGAGGAAGGTTCTCAACAAACAAATTCAAACGAAAATAGACCTGTGAAATCTTTAAATACTGAAGATGCTGCAATGATTTTAGGATATGCTGAAAATGTGATCTTTGTTCCTGGATATGGCCTAGCTGTAGCTCAAGCTCAACATCAAATCAATGAATTGGCAAATATATTAAAAGATAACGGAGCNAANATAAAATATGCAATACATCCTGTTGCNGGAAGAATGCCTGGGCATATGAATGTANTATTAGCNGAAGCAAATATTCCTTATAATGAACTAAAAGATTTGGATGAAATAAACTCCGAATTTGATAATGCAGATGTTGCNGTTGTTGTCGGAGCAAATGATGTTACCAATCCAATTGCTCGTACAGATCCAAGTTCTCCAATATATGGCATGCCGATATTAAATGTAGATAAAGCAAAATCAGTTATTGTACTAAAACGTTCAATGGCTTCTGGTTTTGCAGGAATTGAAAATGAATTATTCTTTTTAGACAAAACTAGTCTATTATTTGGAGATGCAAGAGATTCAATTGAAGAAATGACTAGAGAAATTAAGAATTTAGATAATATTTAAATAAANATGNCTGCCTTTATACATCACAATAAATTAAATAATAATCCTGAAAAATCTTATGAAGAAATTGCTATAGATAAAAAACAAGGGTGTGAAAATCTCATACAAAGTATTNTATATATAAAAAAAACACCTGTTATATTTAATAAAACTAAAGTATCNCAAAGAGTAGGTTATGTAATATCAGGTAAAATTAAAATTAAATACGAAGGTGAGTACTTAAAGCAAACTATTAATAAAACATTCACTCTTGAGGCAGGGAGTAGTTTCCTGATCCCGGAAGGAACTGATTCTATATTAGATAATTTAGATGATAATTACTCAATGATACTTCTAGTCAAAAGCCCTCAAGATGAATTTGCAAAACTTAAAAAAGCCAAAATAAATAATTTCAATGAAGATTTATTAATTGTAGATAAAAATAATCAGGAAAATTTGCCTGCAGGGGAAGACAGGTACTTCAAACTTATGATTGATCCACAATTTGGATCAAAATATGTAACACAATTTCTTGGGTATATTAAAAAAATAAAAGCACCGTTCCATGATCATACATACGATGAAGTGATTTATATTTTAGAAGGAGAAGGANTAGTGCATCATGGTAATTCAAAAACAAAAATCAAAAAAGGTTCAAGTGTATATCTGCCTCCTGGAACAATTCACAGATTAGAAAACAAAAACAAAGATGTAGAATTACAATTATTAGGTGTATTTTGCCCGGCTGGAAGTCCTGCAGACAAAGATGAAAAATAAATATGCTTAACTTTCTAACTAAAAATTATCATTGGATAATGTTACTTTTAATATGGGCTGTTTACACTTGCTTTGGAATAGTTAGTGGCTCATTAGCACCAATTTCCTCCTTACTTATTACTGATCTGAATTTTACTTACACACAAATGGGNATCATATTAGGGTTTTGGCAATTTATCTATATTTTTACTGCTATGCCTACAGGGAATATTATTGACAAATGGGAACTAAAAAAATCTATAACAATTGGAATTATTGTGATGCTAGCTTCTATGATATTAAGAGGNGTATCAATTAATTTTATATCTTTATTGCTATCAGTAGGTTTGTTTAGTTTTGGAGGTCCTATCGCTTCCTCTGGATCTCCAAAACTTGTTGCTACATGGTTCAAGGAAAAAGACAGAGGTATTGCATCAGGTATATATGCTACCGGCCCCGTTATTGGCAATGCTATAGCATTTGCGTCTGCACCAATTATAGCAATTAATATTTTTAATAACTGGAGAGGGGTTTCAGTAATTTACGGTATTATTTTAATTGCAGTCTTAATTATTTGGTTATTATTTGCCAAGAATAAACCTAATAATAAATCTGAAATATATATACAAAAAGTTTCTTATAAAGAATTAATTAAAATAAAAACTGTAAAAATAATTATGCTTCTGTCGATAATTTTCTTTTTCATAAGCCATTCTTTAGGAGCATGGGCACCATCAGTCCTGATCGATAAAAATTTCAGTATCACAAATGCAGGATATATAACTTCAATAAGTACTATTGTAAGTTTAATATCTTTGNTGTTTATTACCTCTCTATTTAAAAAAGGTAAAAGAAAAAATGCAATAATATACATACTTCTAATAAGTGCTATAGCTTCTTTAGGGATTGCATTTTTTTCAGGGGTCAAATTAATTTTTTCTATCTTTTTAATATTCTCTGTAAAAAGAGCCTTAATGCCNTTATCTACGTTAATTCTAATGGATCATGAAGATATAGGACCTCAAAAAATAGGAACAGCTGCAGGTATGTTTTTTGCATCAGCAGAAATTGGAGGATTTAGCGGCCCGTTTATAATAGGTTTTATAAGAGATCTGACTCATTCCCATCAAATAGGTTTCATATTTAGCTCTATATTATGTTTGTCAGGAATATTCCTTGCATTTAAATTAAATGAAACAAAAGATTACACCATGAATAAAAGATGAAATATCCCGGACAATTAAAAAATAATAATTTCAGAAAACTTTGGTTTTCCGATATTTTAATAGGGTCAGCTGACAATATAGAAATGTTAATTATATCCTGGGTAATTATAACTAAAACAAACTCCGGACTAATACTCGGAATATATGGAGCAACAAGATTTTTCAGTACAATTTTTGCACCATTATTTGGAAGTGTCATTGATCGTTTTAATAAAAAAACAACCATCTCNATATCGAGATCATATATGATCATACATTCCATAATTTTCTTGATATTTTCACTTCAAAACATTTTAACTACATTCAATATAATATTTATAACTTTTTTTTATGGAATCGCAAGAACTTCAGACAGAATATCAAGGGAAGCATTGACACAAATTTTGATAAAGAAAAAAGATTTACGTAATGCATCAGGAATAATTAGAGCAACGATGGATTTTACAAAAATTATAAGNCCTATAATTGGTGCAATGATATATACCACCCTCGGAATAGAATACTCTTACTTAATTATATGTATATTGTATATTGGAGCTTTATTAGCTATTTATCCAATTAATATCCATTCTACAAATCAACAAAACTTAATTCTGTATAAAGAATTGTTGAGTGGATTAACCTATTTAGCTAATAATAAAACTTTAATTTCTTTAATATCATTTGCTGCTTTAGTCAATTTTACAGTACTTACATTACCTAATGCTTATCTACCATTTATAAGTAAAAATATCCTAAATGGTGATGCTAATGATTTGGCNTTATTAATTTCCTTTGCATCTATAGGTTCGCTAATAGGTTCTATCATAATTTCAGTNAATAATTTTTCAAATACTCCAGGGAAATTTTTGATAATATTCATCTTTATTTGGCATATTTTAATGTTAGGAACAAGCTTATTTACAATAAAATTAATAATTATATGTATATTAATTTTATTTGGAATTTCAAGTTCAGTAACAATGGTAAATATGTCCATACTAATTCTTAGTATCACTGATAAAAATATGATAGGTAGAATAATCGGAATTAGGCAACTTGCTATATTTACATTGCCAGTAGGATTAATTCTCAGTGGTTATATGATTGATAAAACAGGGCTAATTTCATCTATTCANATTATGAGTGTTATAGGAATCATCATTTCAATAATACTTAGCTTTAAATCAAAAAATCTTATGTCTTATACAAATACCTATTAATTTTGTTGAACAGTAAATATATAAGTTGTAAGATCTATATAATTTAATGCAAAAAATACGAATCTTAAATGGAGAATAATGATGTCTGATTTATCTAGATCTGTNGCAATTGTTGGNGTTGCTGAATCAGATGAAGTGGGAAAAATTGAAAACAAATCAAACTTACAATTTCATGCTGAAGCAGCTTACAATGCTATAAAGGATGCAGGCATGAAACCCAGCGATATNGANGGGATAGTTACNGCTGGAACATCAACNTTAAATACAGCTGAGTTTTTNGGATTAAATAANATAAAATACACAGACTCTACTTCTGTTGGAGGATCCTCTTTTGAAATACATATAGCTCATGCTATGGCTGCAATTAATGCCGGTTATTGCGAAACAGTTTTAGTTACCCACGGGGAAGCTGGTAGNAGCGCAAGAAATAGACCCGGACCAAANTTATCAGATCCAGCCAGCCAATACGAAATACCATATGGATTCATTGGAATGCCAATCAATTATTCTATGGCATGCAGAAGATATATGCATTTATATGGAGAAGAAAGAACTAGGCAAGCTTTAGCAGAAATAGCAGTATCAACCAGGAAATGGGCTCTAAAAAATCCTAAAGCATATATGAAAGATCCAATGACATTTGATGATTATCATGAATCAAGATGGATATCTTGGCCTTTTCATTTATTTGACTGCTGTATAGTAACTGACGGTGGNGGAGCTTATATAGTCACAAAAAAAGAAATAGCAAATTCTCTTCCTAAAAAACCTGTTTGGGTGCTTGGCGTAGCAGAAGGACATGACCATNGTATAATATCTCAAATGTCAGATTTAACACGAACTTGGGCAAAGAATACTGGCCCAGAAGCATTAAAAATGGCAGGATTAACTCATGACGATATTGATTTAGCTATGATATATGATTCGTTTACATATACAGTATTAGCTACTCTAGAAAGCTTAGGTTTCTGCAAACCTGGTGANGGNCCTGATTTTGTNGCCAATCAACGAACAGCGCCTGGCGGTGATTTTCCTATGAATACAAATGGCGGAGGCCTATCTTATTGCCACACTGGAATGTATGGAATGTTTTTAGTACTTGAAGCTGTAAGGCAATTAAGAGGCGAAACAGGTGAAAGACAATTGGATGATCCTAAAACCTGTCTTATCAATGGTACAGGGGGAGCTTTATCATCCACNGGAACCATAGTTCTAGCAATAGATTAATTGAAGGAGAAATAATGTCTGAATACAAAAAACCTATACCAAGCCCNCAGGGAGAATCTGATTTTTATTGGGAAAAAGCAAAACAAGAAGAACTNTGGTTAAGAGAATGCCCTGTAAACGGTCCATATTTTTATCCAAGAGACATATCACCAGGTGCTCTTAGAAAAGATACTAAATGGATAAAAGCTAGTGGAAAAGCAACGTTATTTACATANTCTATTGTACATAGAGCTCCNCATCCNGGATTTATGGATGATGTCCCTTTTGTTACAGCTATTGTAGAACTAGAAGAAGGACCTTTAATGCCTACAAACATCATTATGGATGAACCAACNCCTGAAAAATTAGAAATAGGGATGCCATTAATTGTAGAATTTGAACACATTAATGACAAAATTGCGTTACCAAAATTTAAACCAGTATAAATTTATTCTAAATTTTTCAAAACTTCAAATGGNAAAATCCCAGTATAATGTTCATCATTCCATAAAAATTGTANCGCATATTTCCCTATATACATAAAATCTTCAATAACTATATCAAAAGGTATTGATGTGGGTTCTAAAATTCTTTTCCCAGACCACTCTTCTTCACAATTAGCACAACCACAATTTAACCTTAAATCTCTGGCAGTTAAAACTTTAATACCATCTCCAAAATCAATTTNTATTTCTTTACCTGAATTTATTATTTCTACTGACTTAACCATATTATTTTATCTCTGAAATACATTTATTTATAACAAAATAGTCTTTGGTATTACTTGTACAATTACCATATTCAATAATTGAAATCATTTGATAATAACTTGAATCTAATTCAACGTGAATAGAATCTAAAAAGTTCTTATATTTTCCTGCTATCATAGCAGCTTCTTCATATTCATCATAATAAATATATAAAGTTATAAGCATTTTATAAACATCATCTCTGCTAGGTCCCAGTTTAATTGAATCTTTAAATAATTTTTCAGCACTTCTTTTATATTTGATAATATCATCTTCATTTTCAGATACTTTTGAAGCTTCAAAATATAAAACCCCTAATCTTGCATGTAATTTCCAATAATTAGGATGCCTATCAATAGCATTTTGACCTTCCATAAAAGCAACATTCAATAATTGACTTTTTGAAGGCTCTTTCAAGCCCGGTACCCAAGTAATAGAATCATTAATTAAAAAAGTAGTAGCCTCATTTGACATAGGGGGGAATCTATTTATTGCCTTCATAATTTGTTTAATTTTACTTTGCAAGTATCCTTCTTGTTTAGTTTCAGAAATAGTTATTTCCGAATAATCCCAAACATCAGATGAAGTT
>NZNN01000064.1 GCA_002694895.1 Chloroflexota bacterium | reverse complement strand
TTAACTTTTGTTTAAATTTCAATTTTAAATCCAAATTATGTATATGAAATTTTTACATTTTCTGATTTAAATATAACATAAATCTCATCATTAATATTTAAATCCATTTTCTTAAATGAATATTCAGAAATATCAGAAACAATATCAAATCCAATATTACAAAAAACCCTCACTTTAGATCCCATTGATTTTATATTCTCTATCCTGCCTAAAAAGATATTTTCTGCATCAATATTATTAAGCTCGTATTTTGATAATATCACCGAATTTGAAGGTATTAAAATAACTGCACTTTTAGATTCCAATTTATTTAAAGTATTAATTTTAATATTATTAATAAATATTGAATTTCCTGATATAGATTCATTAACTACATAAATATTTTCAAACTCTGAATCATTACTAGAAATATATGTTAATAATTGAGAATTCTTCACATCTTTAATTTGGCCATTTTCGATAATCGCAACTTTATCACAAATAGATGCAATTTCAGATATATCATGAGAAACATAAATTATAGGAATAGAAAAAGTTTCATTTATTTTTTTCAAATATCCAAGAACCATTAATTTAGATTTCAGATCTAATTCAGAAACAGGCTCATCCATCAAAAGAACTGATGGGAATCTAGCCAATGCTCTTGCAATAGATACTTTTTGTGCCTCTCCTCCCGAAAGTTCATCGGGGTATCTGTGAATTAAATTTTTAACATTCATAATATCTATAATTTCCTCAACATTAATCGAATTATCATCTTTATATCCATAACGAATATTTTCATCAACATTCATGCTAGGAAATAAATTAGATTTTTGAGTAACATATCCTATATTTCTATGTTCTGCGTTTAATGAAATATTATCATTGCGTAAAAGGGTAGCCCCTGAAATTTTATAAAGAATTTTATCGTTTATTTTAATGTTGCCAACATCAGGAGAAACAAACCCAGCAATACAATTTAAAATCGTTGACTTTCCTGAACCAGAAGGACCAAAAATACCATTAATTTTATTATTGAAATCTAAACTGCATTTCAATACAAAATCCGGATATCTTTTTGTAATATCAATATTAATAAAACTCATATTTATCCTCTATTATTTCTGATCGACTTATTAATTAAAAAATAATTGATTAAAACTGCTAAAATACCTAAACCTACAGAGCAAAAAATTAATAAACCTAAATCATTATCGTTTCCTGTTTGTATTGACTGAAAAATTGCCAAAGGGATAGTCCTCGAAATTCCCTGGATATTTCCTGCAAAAATTATTGTAGCTCCAAACTCACCTAAAGATCGTGCAAAACCAAGTAAAATACCAGCTATTACCCCATATTTACTTTCTCTTAAGGTCACAGTGAAAAACATTCTTATATACCCAGCTCCTAACGATCTGGCTATTTTTTCTAAATCTCTATTTACAGAATCAAAAGCTATAATCACAGCTCTTGCCATCAAAGGAAAAGAAACTACAGAACATGCTAAAACAGCTGCCATTTTAGTAAATACTATTTCAATACCCAATACGTTATCAAGAAAAGCTCCTACAAAACCTGCAGGGCTAAAAATAACCAATAAAAAATATCCTGATAATACAGGCGGAAGAACAAGCGGGAGAGATATTAAGACATCTAAAGTTAAATTTATACTTTTAGATTTATATCTAGTAAGTATCAAACCAAATAATATTGCAAATGGAATATTTAATAAAGTGGCATAAATTGATACTTGTATAGTTAGTATTAAAGCTTCAGTTACCAAAATTAATCCTAAGGAATTTTAAATCCATAATTTATAAAAATATTTTTTGCTTCATCAGTATACAAATATTCCTCAAATTTTTTTATATTATCATTCGAATTAAAATATATTATCGGATATTCAATCTGATCGTGTAGGTTTGAAAAAATATTCTTTTTATATATTTTATTTGGATACGTATTAAAATCTGTTGTATAAGCAAAAACTGCTTCTGATAACCCTAATCGTAAATGATTAACTGCATCTCTTACATTTTTAGTTTTTATGATTTTATGTTCGACATTCTCAAAACCTACTGAATGATTTATAGCTTGCATAGAATATTCTCCCGCTGGAGCTAATTCAGGATCTGCTATAGATATTCTTTTAAAATTTGGATCTAAAATAATTGTTTTTAATTCATTCTGATCCCAATTATTTAACTCAATTTCAGTAACAAAAACCAGAGTATTTAATACTAATAATTTTTTTTTATATATATGTATTTGTTTTGATAATAAAAAATCATACGGTGTATTGCCTGCAGAAATAAAGATATCAGGATTAGCACCTCTAGATATTTGTGATGCCAAAGTTTGAGAACCGTTTAAATTCAGCAAAATTTTAATCCCATATTTGTTTTCAAATAAGCTTTTGACTTCTTTCATAGGTTCAGACAAGCTAACTGCAGTGAATATTAAAAGTGAATCTTCATGTTTGCGACTAACAGAATAAAAAATTGACAATGAAATAACAATTGTCATAATTAATATAATAACTGTATATTTATTTTTAAACATAAAACAAAATAATAATCTAATAGGTTAATAATATAAATGAATATTAAATCTGAAAAGCAAAATTTGAATTATAAACTAACGCCAAATCAAATTCAAAAATATAGTCGCCATATAATTATGCCTCAAATTGGTAGTATAGGACAAAGAAAATTACTCAATTCCAAAGTGTTGATCATTGGAGCAGGGGGTTTAGGTTCTCCAATAAGTATATATTTAACNCTTGCAGGCGTAGGAACTATTGGAATTATAGACATGGATATTGTTGATATATCTAATCTGCAAAGACAAATATTACATAAAGAAAATAATATTGGAGAAAAAAAAATAGATTCCGCTAAAAAAACATTACTTGCATATAATAAAGATTTAAACCTTATAACTTTTGATGCAACTTTAAACTCAGATAACGCAATAAATATTTTTTCTCAGTTTGATATTATCATTAATGGTGCAGATAATTTCCCAGCAAGATATCTTACCTGTGATGCAGCTTATTTAACTAACAAACCTTTAGTAGATGGAAGTATTTTATTATTTGAAGGACAATTGAGTACATATATCCCTAAAAAAGGATGCTACAGATGTTTATTTCCTGAACCTCCAAAACCTGGAGAGGTTCCAAGTTGTGCTGAAGCAGGCGTATTAGGAATGCTCCCAGGTATAGTAGGAAGTATACAGGCGACAGAAGCAACGAAATTAATTTTAAATATAGGTGAAACACTTCAAGGAAAATTACTTTTAGTTGATGCATTAAATATGGATTTTAGAACAATTAAATTAAAAAGGAACAAAAACTGTGTTTTATGTGGTGAAAATCCTACAATTAATAAATTAATTGATTATGATGCTTTTTGTGGAGTTAATTAATTTCTATTAACTACAGTTGACTTTGCCTATCAATCAATTGCCCATCTTTTATAACATCAACAACAGTTCTTAAGTTTTCTATTTGCTTAGTGGGATCTTCACTTACAATTAATATATCTGCTAATTTACCAGTTTCAATCGATCCCAAATTGTCATCTATCCAACAAGATTGTGCAGCTATATCAGTAGCTGACATAATCGCTTCCACTGGACTCTGACCACCTTTAACATGTGCTTCTATTTCTTCAAAATAATTGCCCATCTTATATTTACCCCAAGCTGAATCTGATCCGGCTGACATTGGAACACCTAAATTTATTAATTTATTAAAACATTCCAATCTATGTTCCTGTTCTCTTTTAATTGAATCCAATTCTTCCTGATCTTGTTCACTGAAAGTACCATTTTCTTTCTTACTTTCCATTGTTTTAATCCTAAGAGAAGATGACCCTATTGTTGGATTAACATATGCACCTTTTTCTGCAATTAACTCAGCCACATCTTCACGATATTTATTAGTACCATCTACTTCCTTAAATACACCATGAATAATAGTATCTATACCAGCATTTAAGACTCTTTTCATAGCTTCAGAGCTAGCACAATGAGCAGCAACATGCTTGCCAAATTTATGTGCTTCTTCTGCTATAACATTTAATTCTTGTTGAGAAAAACTTGGTCTTAAAGGAAAAGAAGTTCTTGTACTTCCTCCTGTAGCTGTAACTTTAATAAAATCTGCCCCCTGTTTAACAAGATATCGTACAGCAGCTCTACATTCATCTTCTCCAGTAATTTCTTCTCCAAAATAACCTAAATGGCCTCCTATAATAGCTAATGGCCTACCACTCAATACCAATCTTGGTGATTCAGCAATACCCATTTCAGCTGCCTGTCTTAAATGGAATGCAGTATTATTTTTTGCGCCACAATCTCTAACAGTTGTGACTCCAGACTGTAAATGAACTCTGGCATTATTAGCCATATTAATTGATAATATTTCATCAGGAAGTGTGACCAACTCATCTCCAGCTCTACCATCACCTATCCCAGTTAAATGTACATGTGAATCTACTAAACCTGGNAGTGCAGTTTTATCTGAATAATCTAGAAGTTTATAATTTAAATTTTCAGGTATATCCAATTCGCCGGAAGGTTTTACATCTACAATTTGATTATCATTAATTACTATACTAATATCTTTTTTTACACTCTTACTTTTTCCATCAATAAGTTGTCCAACTTTAATAACTAATAATTGATTATTTTCATTTGTCATCGTATCCTCCTTAAAATTGTGCAGGTTTTCTCTGCGAATAAGTTTTGTTAGATTCATCCGATCCTCTATCGATATGCTGTCCCATCAAAAAGACTTCTTCAACAGATGATAGATTTTTAATATCATCCAAAGGATTACTTTTTAAAATTGCAAAATCTGCAGATTTACCTTTTTCAATACTCCCTGCAGTATCCCCTAGTCCCAAAGCCATAGCAGCATTTATGGTTACCGATTTCAGACCTTCATAATTTGAATATCCAGATTCAACTAATAATTCCGTTTCATGAAAAGTATTTCCTAAAGAATAATCACCCCATGAAGAATCTGAACCAGTTATTACTTTTAATCCCATATCTATCATTTGCCTACAATGATCTAATTTATTTTCAAGACCTAATTTGGCTGCATCTAATCTGGCTTCTAAAATATCTTTTCTATCACTTCTTATTGCAGAAGACAAACGATCNAACTTTTAGTTCTCCTATTCTCTCCCCACCNCCCAAAGAAGGGTTTTTACCTATTGCCAAACTCCATAATCTGGCACGACCTACATGAAGAGTTGGATTAACATATGCGCCTTTTTTGGCTATTTTTTCTGCTAATTTCTCATTAAATTTAGACTCACCTTTTTCATTGTCAAAATTACAATGAATAATCATATCAACGCCAGCATTCAAAGAANTATCAATACCTTCCATAGATAAACAATGAGTAGCTGTTAATAACCCATAATTTTTTGCTTCATTCGTAACTGCATCCAATTCTTTTTGAGAAAAACTTGGTCTTAAGGGAAAAGAAGTTGCAGTTGATCCTCCTGTTGCAGTAATTTTAAAGTAATCTACTCCTTCTTTAATAAGTTGTCTTGAAAGTGCCAAACTTTCTACAGGACCTGTAACTTCACCCCCAAAATATCCCATATGTCCTCCAATAATAGCTATTGGTCTACCACACAANACCATTCTTGGAGCAATTGCTAATCCTTGATTTACTGCATCTCTNAGCTTCATCATNGTTACATTCTTAGGACCGTTTTCCCTTATTGTTGTAACTCCGGAAAATANACTAGTTNTTGCATTTTTAGCAGATTNGATTGTCAATATATTATCTTCNATTTCTNCAANAGAGTCTCCACTTCTACCATCTCCAAANCCATTATGATGAGTATGGCAATCAACCATACCTGGAATTAATACTGAATCATTGTAATCATAAATTTTTGCATCAGATCTAATTTTATTCTTTATCTTTTCATAATTACCTGACAAAGTTATTAAGCCATCTTCAAAAATCACAGCGCCATCTTCAATTGGATTTTTACTAACCATATCAATCATTACTTTTGATTTAATCACAGATTGCTCAGACATATATATCTCCTAAAACCTATAAATAATAGTATAATTTCAATATAGAACATACATTATACTAATATAAAGGATTTATAGTGAAAATTTATACCCGAACAGGTGATAATGGGGATACTCATCTGCTTTTTGGAGAAAAAGTATCAAAAGATAATATAAGATGTGAAGTATATGGACTTCTAGATACAGTAAATAGCTATCTAGGCATGGCTAGGGCAGTTATTAATGATAAATATATTACTTCAATAATTCTTGATATACAAAATGATATATTTGTAATTAGTACTGAAATATCAGTATCAAACAAAAATCATCACAAACTAAATCAGTCTAAATGGAATTTAAATCTCATAAATAAAGATTCGATTATTAAAATCGAATCTTTAATTGATTCGTTTGATAAAAAAATAAATTTAAAGCCAAAATTTGTTATTCCTGGAAATAATATAAAATCATCATCAATAGATATATCTCGTACACAATTACGGTCTGCAGAAAGAATTTTAACTAATTTAAACAAGAAAGAAAAATTAAAAAATCAAAACATACCCAAATATATCAACAGACTGTCTGATTTGCTATTTTATTTAGCCAGATCTCAGGAAAATGAGGATGAAAGAGTATATTTTGAATCTAATTAAAAAAGGAGAATAATTATTCCTTCAAATATATCGAATAGAAAAATTAAAAATCAATTTAATATTAATCTGACAATAATAGGTAATATATCTTCAGAATTTGACTTCCAATCTTTAGATAAATTGAAAGTAGATGGTGTTATAATTGGAAAAGCTTTATATAAAAACAAGCTAAACCCAAACACAATATTAAAAAATATAAAGGTTAATTAATGGTAAAAAATAATAATCATTCTATATTAAAAATTGATACTCATAAAATAATTGCCACTCTCCCAATTATGCCATATCAAACCATCATTTGTATGGGGGCTGAAGAAGGGATATTCCCAATTCTTTTTGGTAAATATGTTTTTGACGGGGAAGTTATAGCTTTTGAAAAAAATAAATCAAATATAGATAAAACAAAAAAAATGCTAAAGAAAATTAACCTTGGCAATGTTGAACTTAAAGAATTTACAAAAAAAATAAAAATATCTCTTGCATCAGTGGATGGTGCTTTTATTTCTAATTGGAATTTATATAATGACACTCTTGAAATATTTGCTCTAGCTATGAAAAAAAATTCTTGGCTTGCAATATTAATAGATTCAAATAACAAATCTCAATCTATTCCTGAAAGCAAAATATCTAAATTAGGATTTAAAAAAGATTCAGAAATTTTCATTAATGAACAACACAAACTTTATAATTTTAGATTTTAATTATAATTAAACACTTGAATGCTAATCAAACGCATAATCCTTTTTCTTGATATAAATAAAGATCATTTTGTAAAAATAAAAAATTTTGTCAATCTTATTAATACAGAAAAATTACCAATTACAAGTTTAGCAAATGAAAACAACAAACAAATAATATATAAATTTTCTGATTTATTATTTCGTAATATTTATATTGCTAAAAAATGTAATATAAATATTCAAAATACATAGATAAACTTGAATCCTGAAAAAAATAATTTATTATAATCTAAAAATAATAATATTAACAAAGCATATAATGCTTTGCCTTAAATAAAGGAAATATTTTGAGAATTGGAATAGACGTTGGAGGAACATTCACTGACTTAGTTGTTGATCAAAACAACAGAGATATCGAACAATTCAAAACACATTCAACCCCCAAAGATCCTTCAATAGGAGTGCTAAAGGGATTAACTGACATTGCCAATGCTCATAAAATTACATTAAATGAATTATTTACAAAAGTAGAATTAATTGTACATGGAACTACAGTTGCAACTAATACTTTAATCGAAAGAAAAGGAGCTAATGTAGGTATTATAACTACCGATGGCTTTAGAGACATACTTGAAATTCGTGAAGGTCTCAAAGAAGATCGATATAACCTACGAATGCCTTCAGTTGAACCATTAGTACCTCGATATTTGCGTTTAGGTATTGAAGAAAGAATTAAATATAATGGCAGTGTTCATACACCAATAAATATAAAAAACCTCAAAGAAAATCTCAAAAAATTGAAAAGTGAAGGTGTAAACTCACTGGCAGTATGTTTTCTTTTTTCATTTATGAATTCCAATCATGAATTACAAGCAG
>NZNN01000004.1 GCA_002694895.1 Chloroflexota bacterium | reverse complement strand
ACAAAAAACCCGAGTAGCCAGAAAACCTTTGCAATATTTGGATACATTTGGCACTACAATAATTAATTACTATGTAATAACAGAACCAATTTATTCAGATATAGATGAATTAAAAAAGGAAACCGTTGTAAGGACTGGCAGAGTAAATTCTGGAAAACCCGAAATTGTTACTCCTACTTATGCATTAAATTTAAAGGGATTTAGCAGCGAGGCATATAAATACTTAGAATTTATATCTAATAAATTTGGTGTGAATAGCCCGGGTGTACTTTATCAATATAAAAACGAACCAGGGAAAACAAACATTCTCAACGGATCGGTAGAAGAAGTTTCCAATAATATAATTAAAGAACTTAATACAAAAAAAGATAAATTAACTGCAGTTATTGTTGGAGTAGACGAATTATGGGATGTATCTTTACTAAAATTCATTCATGATTTTACATCTGAATCTTTAGTCAGTAATATTAATGAATTTAACTCCAGGGGATTACTCCAACCACAAGACCAATTTGGAGGTGTCCCAAAAGCTGCTGTTCAAAGAATTGAAATACTATTTAATCAAGTAGGATTTGGAGCTGATCCAGAAATACTAAAAAAAGAATTAGATAGATGGGGTTTATTTGATCATTATGAAGAAAGATTTTTAAACTTATTTAAATAATAGCTTGTTACAATTAAAATACCTGACAATCTTTATATTGATCATTTTCATGATCCAAATACCTGAGTCTACAAAAATCAATCCCATTAATATCCATGTGGCAAATAATACTTTTAATATTTATGAATGGGAAATTAAAAATATAACAAATTTAATTATTAATGAATTAAATCAAAATAAAAGCCATCAACCTGACGAATTAAATGAAATTGAAAAAATAATTGAAAATGAAATTAAACAAAATAATATATTAATATTCAATAAATTCCTTTTCCCTAAGCTAAGATTCAAACTTGATAATACTCCTAATATTTTAATCATATCTCCAACAAATGAAATAAAACTAACCTACTCTATCCTATTAAAACAAAACTTAACAATTGAAGAAAAAGAAATAATTGAAAATCAAATAGAAAAAAATTTCAATGTTTCTGCAATAGTGCTTAAAATAGGTGGCATAGCTTTTTATCCATCTTTAATACCAAAAGATATGGAGCGTACTAAAATTATCAATAATACAATTCATGAATGGCTTCATCAATATTTTTCATTGTATAAGCTTGGCCAAAATATTTACAAAGATAATAAAATGCTAGCTTTAAATGAAACTCTAGTAAGTTATATCAGTGAAGAATTAACAAATAATATTATAATTAACGAGGATCAATCAACAGATTTCAAAACCAAAGAAATGAATTCATTTAATTCTGAAATTAGATTCACCCGTTCTATAACTGACAATTTACTTTCGAAAAACAAAATTGATATGGCTGAAAATTTCATGTTATTACAAAAAAACAAGTTAAATGATCAGGGATATCAAATAAGAAAGATCAATCAGGCTTATTTTGCTTTTTACAACTCATATGGAAACTCACCTCAAAGTACAAATAATATATTGTCTAAATTAATATGTATCCGAACAAATAATGCAAAATTAAATGTTTTTGTAAATAAACTTAAAAATGTTAATAATTTTTCAAAATTTGAAAATATTTTAAATTCTGATATAGATATGAAGAAATGTGTAAATTAGATATTCTTTATGACTAAAATTAACTATAATTAAATAATATAGTTAATAAGGTAAATAAGTGTTTGACAACAAAGAGCCAGAATTTAATTTTTCTGGACTTAACAAAATTCTAAATAATATAAGAAAATATATACCACTTCCGAAAAATAAGTTTTTCTTCTTTATCATTATAATCTTAGTTTTTATTGGGTTATGGGGAAGCTCAGGAATATTCACAGTTCAACCAGGAGAACANGCAGCTTTAAGACTATTTGGTAAATTTAATTCAATATCAGGCCCAGGATTACATTGGTTCTTCCCATCACCCATAGGACAAAAAGATATTGTAGCCACNGCTACAATCAGAAGATTAGAATTGGGATTTAGAGGAGATAAAATAGTTCCTGATGAAGCTCTAATGATAACTGGTGATGAAAATATAGTTGATGCACAATTATTAGTTCAATTTGATATTAAAGACTTAAAACACTTTCTTTTCATGGCAATTGATCCAAGCGGAAAAACTATGATGGATGTAGCAGAAACATCTTTAAGGCAGGTGGTTGGAAGTAAACCTATAGATGATGTATTAACTACAGAAAAAGAAGCTGTTCAATCAGAAACTAAAATCCTCATGCAATCTCTTTTGGATAGTTACAATTCAGGTATAAGAGTCAGAGAAGTAAAATTACAAAATGTACAACCTCCCNCACAAGTACAAGATGCATTTGATGATGTTGTAAGAGCAAGAGAAGATAAAGCAAAAATAATAAATCTTGCTGATGCGTATAGAGAAGATATACTGCCAAAAGCAAGAGGGTATGCAGCTAAAGTNATACAAGATGCAAAAGCTTATGAAGCAGTAAGAATTGCTGAATCAAAAGGTGAAGCTGATAAATTCAACTCNATACTTNAAGAATATAATTTGCAAAAAGAAACAACAGAATCAAGGCTATATCTAGAAACAATAGAAAGAGTACTACCAAAATTAAAACAAATAATAATAGGGGATCCTAATAAAATATATATTTTTAACTCCGATAATGTAAAACAAGTTATTGGGACGTTAGAGGATTAATATGAAAAGATCATATACTGCGATACTAATTATANNACTAATAANATTTTTTGTANTAATACAATCANTNTTTNTTGTTGATGAAACAAATACTGCTATAGTAACTAGGTTTGGNGAACCTATTAAGACATCTACTAATCCCGGATTAAATTTTAAACTACCATTCATAGATCAAGTTAGAAAATTTGAAAAAAGACTATTAATTTTTGATGCTCCTCCTGATTCTCTTTTAACAAGTGATAAAAAACGTTTAGTAATAGATATTTATGCCAGNGGGAAAATTGTTGATCCGCTATTATTTTTTAAGACAACTCGTAATGAAACCTTAGCAGCATCAAGAGCCATAGATATCATCTCATCTGAATTAAGAAGAGAAATAGCTTCAGATTTACAAGTNGAAATAATAAAAACTAATCGAGAACAAATAATGAATAAAGTAAAACAACAATCAAATCCCAAAATACGTGAATTCGGAATTGAACTTGTTGATGTAAGAATTAAAAGAGCAGATTTCCCTGCTGAAATAGCTGAAAGCATATACGGAAGAATGCANGCAGAAAGAAAAAGAAAAGCTGATAAAGAAAGAGCTGAAGCAGCAGAAGTTGATTTAACTGTNAGATCTGAAGTAGATAAAGATGCTGCAATTATAAAGGCAAAAGCTGATAAAGANGCNAAGATAATCGTTGGTAATGCTGAAGCAGCAGCAATCAAAATATTATCTGAAGCACATGGTCGAGATCCTGAATTCTATCGATTCCTAAGACAATTGGAAACATATGAAAATACTTTCAATACAAACACTACTATTATTATTCCAAAGGATTCAAATATANTAGATTCATTATTTGGAGCAAATAAATTTTCCAGCTTGCCATCAAAGTAGATTAATTATTAATGTCTAACATTAATATACATTTTGATACTAATTTAACAATAAACTTTAATAGTAAANATATTCCTCAGTACATNCCNANTATATTTNAAATTTTAAATTTGAATCCATCTACGCAAATTAATATTTTATTTGTTGATAATAATAAGATTGCTGAATTAAATTCAGAATTCCGAGGGATNTTNGAGCCAACTGATATTTTATCTTTTTCTCCTGATTTTTCAGGAACTTATTATGGTACTGAAAAAATTAANAAAATAAANAATATTGAATTTCCAAAACATTCTGACANTAACAAANTCTTGATAGGAGATTTAGCTATTTCTTTAGAATATATAAAAAATCAAAGTGAGAATAAAAGAATTGTATTTGATAATGAAATTAAAAAATTAATAATACATGGTATATTACATTTGAATGGTTATGATCATGAAAATATTAAAGATGAAAAAAAAATGACCGAAAAGCAAAATTATATATTGAATCAAATTTAAAACTAAAAATGCAAAAAGAAGTTTTATATAGAAAATGGAGACCTAAAAGCCTAACAGAAATATTGGGTCAAGAAGAAATTGTTAAATTATTAACAAATTCTATTACTCATAAAAGATTATCTCAATCATATGTATTTTCAGGTCCGTCAGGTACAGGTAAAACCAGTACAGCTAGAGCATTTGCAAAATCTGTAAATTGTGAAAATTACGATACTTTGAAACTAGATATATCTAATTGCACTTGCACATCATGTAGTTCAATTAACGATTATTCTTCTAATACTCTTATAGAGCTCGATGCAGCAAGTTCAATAAGACAAGTAGAAGATTTAACTGAAGTAATGTTACAAAAAATTAATTTTTTGTCTGGCTTAAACAAATTTAAAGTCTATATATTAGATGAAGTACATATGTTAAGTAGGCATTCGTTCAATGCATTATTAAAAACCTTAGAAGAACCACCAAATCATTTAATAATAATCCTTGTAACAACAGATCCGCAAAAGATCCCGCAAACAATCTTATCAAGATGTCAAATAGTTGAATTTAAATCGATAGATGAAAGCAATATATCTGCAAAATTAGTAAAAATAGCACAAAATGAAAAGTTAATATTAACAACAAAAGATGCTCATATAATTGCATCTCATGCAAATGGCAGTCTTAGAAATGCTGAAAACTTATTAGAAAAATGCATTCTTAAACAAACTAATAATGAAATTGATGAAAATCTAATTAGATATACTTTGGGCATCATAGCAGATGATATCCCTGTGGAAATTTTGAACTATCTACATTCAAAAGACCTTAACTCTGCACTACGGTTATTAAATGAAGAAATAAATAAAGGTAGTAACTTTAATTCGATAATGAACGTATTCCGAAAAACATGTGTGAAATTAATACATTACAAATACGGGTTAGAAACAAAAAAATCTGAAATCAATAAAATGGCTTCTGTTCTAGATATCAATACAATTAAAAAAATTTCCAAAATAATAAACGGAAAAGATATTATTAATATTGAGAACTTTCGGCTTAATTTAGAAATAATGATCATAGAGCTTTTTGAATTGTTTCAAATTCCATCCAATAAAAATTCAATATCGCAAAAAAAGAATATTGATCAAAGTGAAAATAATAATATAAAAATACCTGTGAATCAAAATGAATCAACACAGTCCAAAAACAAGCTAACACCATCAGAAAGTATCTCACAACACCTTGAATCTGATTTAATGAGATTTATTCAAGCATTTGAAAATAAAAAATGGTACTGGAAAATGAAAGCCATCAAAAGTTATAAAGTTAATGAAAATGTATTAACTTTGTATTTTGAACATAAAAGTCAAATTGATATGGTAAAAGTGGAAATAAACAATCCGGAAAATATTAAATTAGCAAAATCAGCAACTAAATCAATATGGGGAAAAGATTTATTATTAAATCTGAAATTAACAAATAATAATGAGGAAACTAATGATAAATCAAATAAAAACGATGAAGCATTATTTTTGTCTGAAGCATCAAAATATGGAAAATTAATATCTTTAAAGGAGATTGAAAATGAATCCTAAAAACCTTAAAAATGTTTTTCAAATGAGAAACCAAATGAAACAAATACAAAAAAAATTAAAACAAACTACAGTCACGCAAAACAACAAATCAGATACAATTTCTGTAACGGTGGATGGTACTTTTAAAATAAAAGAAATAAAATTAAATATAGAAAATCCAGATTCTAAATTAATAAAAAATTTAGAAAATGATCTTACTGAAACAATTAACAAAGCTATTGAAAAATCACAAAAAAATGCAAATGCTCAACTTGGCTCAATAAGTAATTTATTAGGAATGTAATTTGAATAATAAAAATGTTTCAATCTCTTCTGTAATATCTGATTTAATAAATCATCTTAATCAACTACCAGGCATTGGNCCTAAAACGGCTGAAAGATTAGCATTNCATATTATAAAATCACCCGAAAATAAAATACTATCTTTAGCAGATAGCNTAATTAAATCAAANCAAAAATTATCTTTCTGTAATAATTGCTTTATAGTAACGGAAATAAATCCATGTAATATNTGTACTGATGAAATGAGAGATCAAAAATCAATCTGTATAGTACAAGATTCAATTGATGCTTATGCGATAGAAAGTACCAATAATTATAATGGGTCTTATCATATTCTTAATGGATACATATCTCCAATTAATGGTATTGGACCNAATGAACTAACTATTTCATCATTAATNAAAAGAATTGAGAAAAANCCNCCAACNGAAATTATACTAGCCACAAANCCCACTATTGAAGGTGATGCAACAGCTACTTATATCTCTAATCAAATCAAATCAGNAAATATAAAAATCTCAAGACTTGCTGTAGGNATTCCATTNGGNGGGGATTTNGATTATACAGACCAAAAAACACTNACNCAAGCTTTCAATTCCAGGCAAATAATCGAGTANTTATAATCACTTAATTAATTAAGTAAAATAATNNAATGCAAAAAAGGGAATATTTAAATTTTGAAGGTATNACTATATCATCATATGANTATGGNGAATTNGATAAAATNTTCAATATACTAAGCCCNNATAAAGGNATAATCACAGCTATAATCAAAAGAATAAGAAAAACATCAAATAATAATTTTGATTATATAGATGTATTTCAAAAAATGAATTTCAAAGCTACTTTTACAGATAATTTTTGTATAATTTATGAAGCCAAATCCGTTGAGTCATGGTTTGAAAGACCAATAAAACTAACAAATCTATCTTCAGGAAATATAATTGCAGAATTAACAATAAATTTTAATTCTATAAATGAAAATAACAATTATATTTATCATTTAGTTAGTAAATGTTTGAAATGGATATCAAACGATATATTTATCTTTACTTTAGTTTATTTTCAAATTAAATTACTGTTAGCAGAAGGAATATTCCCCGAAATTGATATATGTTTAAATTGCAATAATAAAATTCAACCAGGAGATTATCTTTTAAATTTGATTGAAAGTGGAATTTTTTGNAATGAATGCTCTANAAAAACAAAATTTTCAAGTTTGAAATTATTAGAACAAGAAATCAGNTTATTAANGCATATTAAAAACACTGAATATGNTAATAACTTAAATATAAANAATATAATTACNAAAAAAGTCGAACTAAATTTATATAAAAAACTATCAACATATATAAAGTTTTATACTAANAAAGAATTNAAATCTGAAAAAATATTATTCTCNTCATTAAATAAGTAGCAATATTATAAATATAAAATCTGTTGAATGAAGAGAATGGTTATGCTAGACTCTCTTATGCCACGAAATTTTCGTGGTTAGTTTTATTATGGGAGAAATAAAATAGCAAAAGATTACTTCATNAATGANGGGATNAAATCAGATAGAGTTTTGGTCATAGACGAANACGGAAAGCAAATGGGGGTCTTNCTCACTAAAGATGCTGTTAATCATGCACTCCTAAGATCTCTAGATTTAGTAGAAGTATCTCCNGGTGCTCAACCTCCAGTCTGCAAAATAATGGACTATGGTAAACATAAATATAAACTTACCAGAAAAGAAAGNACAGCCAAAAAACAAAGTAGAGTAAANACTTCAATACAAAAAACTAAAGAAGTTAAATTTAAAACAAGAACAGGGGATAATGAATTAGACTGGAAAATAAAACAAGTTAAAAAATTTCTATCAAAAGGGAATAAAGTCAAAATAACAGTATTATTTAGAGGAAGAGAGATTACNCACCCAGAACTTGGGATGAACGTATTAAAAACTGTGAGAGATTCTCTTTTAGATGAAGCAATACTAGAATCCCCCCCAGGAATGAGTGGCNACATTCTATCCATGACTTTAATGCCACCATCAAATAAAATTAATAAAGGATAAAAATATGCCCAAAATGAAAACTCACAAAGGCGCATCATCTAGAATAAAAGTAAGTGGTAGTGGCAAACTTCTTAGAATGAAAGGAAACAGTAGTCACTTAAAAAGAAAAAAATCACAAAAAGTGAAAAGAACTTTTCATGATACTGTAAGCGTACATAAAGCAGATGTTAAAAGATTAAAAAAATTAATTTAATATTACAAACCGGAGAATAAGTTGACTAGGATTAAAAGAGGAACAAATAAAAAACGATCGCATAAAAAAATTCTAAACCTTGCAAAAGGACACAGAGGTTCAAGAAGCAATTTATTTAGNCAGGCTAACGAATCTGTTTTACATGCTTTAATGTATAACTATATACACAATAAAACAAAAAAAAGAAATTTCAGAAGACTTTGGAATNTCAGAATAAATGCCGCAGCAAGAGAGCATGGGATTTCATATAGTGTTTTCATATCAGGATTAAAAAAATCTGGNATTGAAATTGATAGAAAAATACTTTCAGATATGGCTATAAATGAGCCTGTTGGGTTCCAGCAATTAGTAGAAAAAGCTAAATCTTCAATAAATTAATTTAATATATTTTTTATATCAACTTTAATAGAATCTATATCAAACTCTGTATATATTAATGTAAATTTATTTTGATTAGAGATTAAATATGCAGGAATAGAATGCAAAATCAAATTGTCTTTTAAAGATTTACTTTGAACATAAGCCACTGGTACATAAAAATGTTCCCATATTACTTTCAGATCATATTTGTCAGCAATTAAATAATCAAGAGAATTATTTAATTCATATTTATTCAATAAATTTTTTACCTGGAGTTGGGTATCATTAACAGGGTCAATAGAAAATATTATTATATTTAATTCATCATTGTATTCATTTCTTATTTTTTCAAAATTTTTTAATTCATTAAGTGCAGCAGGACACTCAGTTTTGCAATTAGTATACATAAAAGTTACAAGTACTAATTTAGATGAAAAATCGGAATCAGATATATAAACTCCGTTTTGATTTTGAAAATTAAATTCAGGTAAATACAAATCAGTTTTTGATTTTATTCCCATATAATTAGTGTTATCAAAAAAGCAGGCTGACAATATAAATAATATAAAGACCAACAATATTCTGATAAAAAAATTAAACAAAAAACCTAATAATCCAATTACTTAATATATTTTACTACTAGATATGCCATTACTGGAGTTCCTATTAATATAGACATACCAGCTAAAACAACTGACAAATTTCTTAATTCACCCTCACCAGATCCTAAGGTGGGAAGATTATAAAAAATATAACCTAAAGAAATAGCNAAAACAGCTACAGTTAATACTGAAATAAGAGATATTGTAATTGCATAAATTAATCTTTTTAACATACATTCACCGTCATTGAATTATAATTCTAACATTGTAAATAAAACTATTCATACCTTTTTTCTGACAAATACCATTTAAAATAATAATAAATAAATAAACCCATAAGNATTAAAGCAGTACCAACTTTCATAATTACCCCACCTAATTGNTGGTCTTCAAGTGGGGAAAGGCCAAATATATAAGTTGAATTCTGATAATGTTCATAAATATTTTCAGGAGCATAAGTAATTATTCCAAAAACTATAATCTGCGCGATAGATAAAAGAAATAAATAAATTAATTTTAGGGAGTAGTGTAAACTTGGTTTAATTAAACTTGGAGTTACTAAAGGCCACCACATAAAAATTGCTGAAATAATAAACATAGTATGTTCTAATGCATGANACTTATCAAAAGATACGGATAAATTATATACATTTGGTATATGCCATAAACCAAATACAATATTAAATAATGCAAAACAAAATACAGGATTAAAAATAAAATTAAATATATATTTTGACAACTTAAATTTAAATAATAAATCANTAATTTTATGATTCAATCCTAATAATAATAAAGGAGGTGCAATATAAGAAATCATTATATGTTGTAACATATGTGCACTAAATAAATAATATTCACTTATATAATGAACAGGCCACACCAAGGCTAAAAATAAGACCAGAACTCCAAACAAAAAAGTAAAAGATTTTTTATAATCTGTTTGAGGATTGATACTAAATTTATTTTTAAATCCAAAAACAATGACTAAATAAATAAATTCTAGTGCTACTAGCCCAAATATTATTTCATAGTGAAAATNAGTATTTAAAAATACTGAATACATTTAATTAATTTAGATAAACCATCCAAATAAAGCCATCAGCCACAAAATTACAACTACAGCTAAAATCAGCCCTGCCATAAAAACGTATGTAAATAATTTTGAGTCAAATTTTAAATGCATATAATACATCACAACAATTGCAAATTTCCCTATTGATAGAACTGCTAAAACAGGAATAATTCCATAACCTAACCAATCAAAATAAAATACCAAAACTTCNAGAGCTGTTAATAAAACAAGTGCCATTGCTACTTTGAAGTAAGTCATTGGCTCTGGGTGAGAATGACTTTCATCTATATGATTAGATTGATTTTTTATATCTGCAGACATTATTATCTCCTCATTATGATGCTGGGAATCCAGTAAATGTTCCAAATAAATAAACAACTGCAAAAATGACAATCCATACAATATCAACAAAATGCCAATACAAAGCTGCCAAATCTAAGTCCAAATTGGTTTTTGAAGTTACTGTATTTCTAAACAAACTTGAATAAAAAATTATACCCAACCAAATTACTCCTATAGTAACATGAATGCCATGAGTGCCAGTNAAAGCATAAAAAGTTGTTCCAAATAAATTAGTTTGTGGACTTAAATGATCATGAAAATAAAATTCACTAAACTCAAATANCTGGAATCCTAAAAATGTTGATCCCATTATCATAGTAGAAAGCAACCATATCCTAAATGCTTTTATATTATCCCTTACTAAATATGCATAAGAAAAAACCATACTCATACTACTCATAAGCAAAACAAAAGTGCTAACAGAGGTTGTTGGGATATCAAACACATCTGCAGGGCCAGGGTGAGCAACACCTGATCCTTTATAAATAAGATACGTGCCTATCAAAGATGCAAAAAACATACAATCAGATCCCAAGAAAACCCACATTAGTAGTTTTCTATGATTTAATCCTGTTGTCGTTTCATCAGACATATTCTATATACCTCACACTAATGTGAATCGGGTTCGTTAACCGGTTCAAAAGACCAAGCACAAACTGTTATCAGCATGATACCAATACCAATTCCAGTTAATACTAAATTATAAATAATACCAAAACCTGCTATTGTTAATCCTACAGCTACTAAGAAAGGCCAGTAAGAAGGCTGAGGTAAATGAATATCGCTTACTTTCGTTTTACTTTTAANTTTAGTATCTGATTTTTGTTTAGTGTGCCAAAAATCATCTACAGATTTAACTATTGGAATATCTCTAAAATTATAAAGAGGTGGTGGAGAAGGTATTGACCACTCTAATGTTCTTCCATCCCAAGGATCATCACCTGCTTTTTTACCACCATTCCAACTTTTTATCATATTTATAACAAATATTAAAACTCCAAATGCAANNGCATAAGCTGCAATTGTTTCAAATNCNTTCCAAAAAGCCCATCCCATTTCAGNATCNTATGTAAAAATTCTNCTTGGCATACCTTGCATTCCAACAAAATGCATAGGGAAGAAAGTTAAATTCTGAGCAATAAACATTATCCAAAAATTTAGCTTACCTAATTTTTCATCATACATTCTTCCAGTGATTTTAGGAAACCAGTAATAAATACCCGCAAATATCCCAAATATAGCACCTCCGAACAAAACATAATGTATATGAGCAACTATAAAATATGTATCCTGTTGCTGATAATCAGAAGCTGAAAAAGCGTGCATTACACCACTGATTCCACCAATTAAAAACATTGACAAAAATCCTACAGCAAATAATGTAGGTGTNTTGAAATCTATATCCCCACCCCACATTGTACCTAACCAATTAAACATTTTNACACCAGTAGGAACAGCTATAAGCATTGTGGTTAATGTAAACACACTATTTGCAATTGGNCCTAATCCTGTTGTAAACATATGATGACTCCATACTAACCATCCCATAAATGCAATAAAAGAAGCTGCTAGTACCATTGCAGGATATCCAAATATAGGTTTTCTAGAAAATGTAGGTAGAATTTCAGATACTATTCCCATAGCTGGTAATATCAAAATATAAACTTCAGGGTGGCCAAATATCCAAAANAAATGTTGCCACAATATAGGATTAGCTCCTGCTTTAGTATTGAAAAAATTAAAATCAAAAGTTCTATCAAGCATCAATTCAATTAAAGCAACAGTTATTACTGGGAAAGCTAATATAAGTAATATAGCTGTAAGCAAAGTCATCCATGTAAATAATGGCAGCCTCATCAATGTCATTCCAGGGGCTCTCATATTTATTATAGTTACTATAAAATTAAAAGATGCGGCTAAAGAAGCAACACCTAAAACCTGAAGGCCAACAATCCAGAAATCTATCCCANTCCCTGGATTAAACGTTGCACCAGTGATGGGAGCATAACCAAACCATCCAGCATTTGGTGATCCTCCTAAAAACCAGCTTGCTTTCATTATCAAAGCACCAGCAAGAAAAACCCAATAACTAAAAGCATTTAATCTAGGAAACGCAACATCTCTTGCACCAATTTGCAAAGGAATAATAAAATTAAAAAACGCAGCAGACAAAGGCATTACACCTAAAAAAATCATTGTTGTTGCATGCATAGTAAAAAGCTGATTGTAAACTTCAGGAGCAATTATTTTTAGCTCAGGTGCAATTAATTGAGTTCGGATCAACATTGCTTCAATTCCACCTGTAAGAAACATAATAAATGCAGTTACACCATATAAAACACCTATNTTTTTATGATCAATAGTAGTCAACCAATCCCATACTCCAGTAGGCTTAACAGGTCTATANAATTTTATATTAAATGGNAATTTAAATGGAATTGTTGTCATAATTTAATTTTCCTATATCACTTTAAAGATTGTAAATATGAAGCAAG
>NZNN01000063.1 GCA_002694895.1 Chloroflexota bacterium | reverse complement strand
AAACATTTAGGTATTAATATTGAAGATAAACCTACTCAAGGTAATTTGCTGAATTAATTTTGAAAAGATGATTCTGTAAATTTATAATATTCTTTTTTAAGGCTCATTAGTTTTGAATGATTACCCTCTTCAGCAATTTTCCCCCCTTTGATAACAAATATCTTGTCTGATAATTTGATTGTAGACAATCTATGAGCAATAACTATAGATGTTCTGTTTTTGAAAAGGATTTTTAATGCGTTTTGTATTTTTTGCTCGCTTATACTATCGATATTAGAGGTAGCTTCATCAAGAATTAAAATTTTGGGATTTTTAATTAAAGCTCTCGCAAAACCCATAAGTTGCCTTTGCCCCTGACTCATATTTACACCTCTTTCAGATACAGAGGTATCATATCCATTTTCAAGTGAGATGATATAATCATGAATTCCTATTGATTTACAAGCGTTTATGATTTCTTCATCTGTTGCAGATTGTTGATTGAATTTTAAATTTTCTTTTAAACTTCCCTGAAATAAAAAGGGATCTTGTAAAACCATTGCAATTTGTGACCCTAAATCTGATCTCGAGTATTTTTCTATTGGAATTTTATCTATTCTTAATTTTCCTTTATCTTTATTAGGTGGGTAAAGTCCGGTAATAAGGGAAGCTAATGTAGTTTTCCCAGCACCAGTGTCACCAATAAATGCTACAGTTGAACCTTCTTGAATATTCATATTAATATCTGTTAGAACTTCGATATTGTTATCGTATGCAAAGTGAAAATTATTAAATTCAACCTCACCCTTGATAATATTTTTTGGATTATTGATTTCCACTTTATCGATTGTTTTTTTTATATCTAAAAATTCAAATAATCTGGAGCCGGAAGCCATGGATCTTTGTATTTGTGTGTATTGCATCATTAGATTTCTAATTGGGTCGAAAAGTCTTTGAATATATAAAACTGAAGCAATTATCACTCCAATTTCAGCAGCATCATTTAAGATTAATTTACTGGCTACAAAAGCTGCAATAAGAATTGCAGTACTAGTAAGAATGTCTACTGGCGGCAATAAAGCTGAGGATAATTTTTGGGCTTTTAAAGCTGAATTCAAATGATCATTAGTTTGATTATTGAAGCTTTTATAGTTGTTATCTTCTCTATTAAAATTTTGTACTTCTTTTATACCGTTTAGATTTTCACTGAATGATGAAAGAACCTGTGAAATTGCTATTCTTACAGTTATAAATGCCCTTTTTGCTATTGGCTGCCAGATCACTACAGCAATAAAGAGGAGCGGTACTACCGATAAAGATGATATTCCAATTTTAAAATTCATTAATAAAAGTGTTGCGCAAATGCCCACTAAGGTAAGAATATCTGCTAGTGTCATAACAATAATTGAAAATGATTCTTGTAATTGCCCAGTATCTCCCATTAATCTTGACATTATGCTTCCAGATTTTGTTTCTTGAAAATAGTTTAAGTTTAGTTTTTGAAGATGGGAAAACATATCAATACGAATATCTCTGAGAATATACTGCCCAACTCTAGCTAGGTATATTTGTCCAATATAATTTGTTATCCATGCAGCGAACATGGTTAATCCAAATATTAATGAGATTTTGATTAATCCAGATTTCTGACTAGCAATACCTATATCCGCATTAATATAATCGTCAATTCCAATTTTAATAAAATATGGAATTAATACTGCTAAACCTGCGGATAGAAGTGTGCATATAGCTCCTATTGCTGAATATTTTTTATATCTCCATATATAAGGAGATATTCTTTTTATAACATTGATGTCATATAATTTTCCGAACATTTCATCATCANTGCCNCCCCTGGACATTCGTCCAAATGTATGTCCTATCATGAAAATNTCACAGNNTTAATTTGTAGTTTGTAATTCATATATNTTTTTATATATTCCATTTNAATTTATTAAATGTTCATGGGAACCGTATTCAGTAATTTCTCCTTTATCCATCACTGCAATATTGCTTGATTGTTNAAAATTGTTTAATTTATGAGCAATAGTTATAACTGTCCGCCCNGAAATTAATTTGTTAATAGCTTTTTGAATATCCTTTTCTGTAGTCGCATCAACGCTTGATGTGGAATCATCAAGTATAAGGATTGGAGGATCTAAAAGTAATGTGCGTGCTATGCTTAATCTTTGTTTTTGACCCCCAGATAAATTTGCACCATTTTCAGATATTAATGAATTATATTTATCCGGTAAAGAGTTAATATATTCATGTATTTGAGCTATCTGAGCTGCTTCAATTATTTTATCCATTGAAGCTGCTGGATTCCCATAACTGATGTTATTTTTAAATGTTTCATTAAAAATAAATACATCTTGATGAACATAACCTATATTTTTCCTAAGTATACCAAGGTCGATTTCTTTTATATTTTTTCCATCTATATAAATTTCCCCACTAATTGGATCATAAAAACGTAGCAATAATTGAACCAAAGTACTTTTACCGCTACCAGCCTCTCCTGTAATTGCAATGCTTTGATTCTTTTTAATTGACAAGTTTACTTTCTTCACACTATCAGATTTTGCATCAGGAAATTTATGAGAAACATTTTTAAAAATGATTTCACCTTTCATTTTGTAGAAGTTTGTATTTGCATTTGGTGGATTTGCTATTTGTGGCTTTGTATCTAATATCTCAAAGATTCTTTTACCACAAGTTGATCCTCTGGTACTTGTATTTAATAGCCAACCTATCATTCTTACCGGCATAGCTAGGAGTTGCATGTAAAACATAAAACTTGTTAAATCTCCAATACTCATTTCTCCATCTATTACCTTTAATCCTCCAATAGCAAGTACTAAAGCTAATGTAGCCCAATAAGCAAACAAGACTGTAGTCATTGTAATGGCTCTGAAATTTTCTACATTAATATTTAATTGTTTAAATTCTTCATTTGTATTACTAAATTTGTTAATTTGATGACTTTCAGCATAAAATGCTTTAACAACTTTGATACCGTTTAAATTTTCTTGTAACAAGGCATTTAATTCGGCATTTTTTTCTTGAACTTTCAACCATATTTGTCTTAATTTTAAACGCATTCTAGCTGCAAGAAATCCAGATAAAACTAAAAATGAACATGCATATATAGCCAGTTCAAAATTTTTAAGTAAAAGCAAGATTATGCTACCAAAGAACATTAAGAAGACATAAGGAGATCTTACTATGCCCATTGGAATAAACATCCTCATCCCTTCTATATCGACTATTACCCTGGACATCATTTCTCCGGTATGTGTTCTATCATGAAAATAAAAATCTAGTTTTTGTGTCTTGTAATATAGTTGATCTCTTAGTACTTTAGAAACTTTAAATGATAAGGCTTCTCCAAAATAGTTTTGCCCATAGGAAAATGCACCTCTTGTACAACCTAATGCAAATAAGATAATTAAAAGGAGAGTAAGGTTAAGAGAGTTGTAAATTGATTCATTGCTTGAATCGGGATCAATTCTGTCTACAATACCACCAAGTAATTCAGGGATTAGAAGATAACTGATTACAGCGCCGACAGTGCAAATGTATCCAAGTATTAAATAAAGTTTGAATTTTAAAGTATAAGAAGCTATTCTTAGTAAAATATTCATATTGAAGTAGTTAATTTCTTTAACTTTTTATCTTAGAATATCTTAGGCTTATAAAATTTTTTTTCAATACACAAAAACATTAATTAAAGACAAAATTATAATAATAAGGAGTAAATAATGACAAATCTTGATATTAAAGAATTAATTAAAATACCTTATTCTTGTTCTCCAACATCATCTGTGGATAATAAAAGAATTGCTTATTTAAATAATAAATCAGGAACTCCCCAAGTTTGGCTTTGTGATGAAAATAATGTTCACAAACCACTTACTAATTATAAAGAAAGAGTTGCGTTGGTTTCATGGTCTCCAGACGATAAATGGATCCTTTTTAGCATAGATAAAGGTGGAGATGAAAATTTTCAAATAAAGCTTATAGATACCTCGGATTATACTAATATAATTTCTTTGTCAGATGATATGTCTGTAAGAAATGATTTTGGAGGATGGAGTACTGATGGAAGTACTATTGTTTATTCATCTAATAAAAGAAATGCAGCTTATTTTGATTTGTACACTCAAAAAATTAATGAGGAACCTAAACTTGTTTATCAAACATCAAATGATATTCATAGTGTTGCTTTTCAAGCATATTCTAATGATTTAAAAAAGATCGTATTTACTGAAGAACGTACAAATAGATATCAATATTTGAAAATCTTAGATGTTGAATCAGGTAATATAACTCAACTTTCAGATGACAATTTGAATGGTGGTTTCAAACAAGCAATCTTTTCTGAAAATGATGATGAAATTATTATAATTACTAATGAAGGTAAGGATTTTTCTGGCATTGCGAGATTAAATTTAAATTCTAAGAAACTTAGTTATATTTATTCAGAAGATCATGAAATGGAATTTTTTAAAATGGATTCTGAAAATTATCGATTAATATTCTATATTAATGATCGGGGATATTCAAAATTGGGAATATTAAATTTATCAAACAATGATTCTCAAATATTTGAGAATCCGCACGAAGTTACTTTTATGGAACCTACATATGGATGGGGGGCATGTGTATTGGATGAGTCAAATATATTATTGACTATTAATTCAACAAATCAAAATGGAGAAATTATTAAGTTTAATTTAGATACTCAAAAATATGAATTTTTCAAAAAAGCTTATGAAGGAGATATTAAGTTAAATAACTTGCCGAAACCTACTTTGCATTCCTTCAAAACTTTTGATGACAGAGATATCCCATTCTTTTTTCTTAAACCAGATAATTTTAAACAAGGAGAGGATAATCCTATTTTGATACTTATACATGGAGGGCCCGAAGGGCAGGA
Organism: Chloroflexota bacterium; assembly: GCA_002694895.1. Lineage (GTDB taxonomy): Bacteria > Chloroflexota > Dehalococcoidia > Lucifugimonadales. Next base: position 3,550 of record NZNN01000063.1, on the reverse strand, counting down.
AAGGCCGACATTTAAACCCGAATTACAGTATTTGGTAAATCAGGGGATAGGTATTTTATTACCTAACGTTAGAGGAAGCGGAGGATATGGTGAATCATATGGCCACCTGGATGACACTTATAAAAGAATGGATTCAGTTAAAGATATTGAATATTTATGGAAGTGGGTTGTGGAATCAGGATGGGCATCCAGGGATAAAATTGCAGTGATGGGAGGAAGTTATGGTGGATTCATGACTCTTTCATGTATAACTGTTTACCCTGATTTATGGGCTGCAGCTGTAGAATTATATGGAATGGTCAATATGGTGACATTTTTTGAACATACAGCATCTTATAGAGCTCAACATCGAGCATATGAATATGGAGATCCAATTAAGGACCGTAAATTGTTAGAAGATATTTCCGCAATACATAAAATTGATCAAATTGTTACTCCCTTATTAGTTTTACATGGGGACGAAGATCCAAGAGTTCCGATGTATGAAACCGAGCAGCTTGTCAGTGAAATGAAAGAAGCAGGAAAACAGGTTGAATTTGTGAGATTTTTAGATGAAGGTCATGGGTTCGTAAAAGAACCGAACAGAATAACAGCTTACACTTCAATTGCTGAATTTTTAACTAAGTATCTACTTTAATAAATATTTTGATGCAAGATAACATCTTTTGCATTTATGAAGCAAATTTAAAAGATTCTGAATGGCTTGATAAATTTGAAGAAAATATTTTTTCAAATAATCGTAAGAATATTTATAAAAATATTTTGACATCTTACAAAGATAATGATTATTTTATTTTTATAGGATTTTTAAATCGTTTAAAAATTGGATACATAGTGGGTCGTGCTATTCACGATGAATTCAATATATATAATTTGGCGATACTAGAGCAATATAGAAATAAAGGATTTGCTAGCAAATTATTATGCTATATTTTTGAACATTTGAGTAGGGAGATAAATTCTGTTTATGTAGAGGTAAGAGAAACAAATTTTCAAGCTTTGAGCTTATATCGAAAATTTGGGTTTATTGAATATAATATAAGAGAAAATTACTATTCATTCCCTACTGAAAATGCTATTTTAATGCAATATAAATTTCAGAGTGATTAAATAATCTTGAAATCCATTTCAAATAGCATTAAAGAAAAATCCAATGTATATTTTGGATGGTATGCTTTAGCTGGAGTAGGATTAGTGCAACTTGTGTCTAATGCTGCAGGTAGTTTGAATTTATCTATGTTTGTAGTTCCCATGTCTGATGAATTAGGATTTTCGAGAACTTTATTTTCAGGTGCAGTTTCTTTAGGTAGTATATTTGCGGCTATTTTTTCAATTCCTTTTGGATTGTTATTTGATTTAAAAAAGACAAGACAGGTATTGATATTGAGTGTTGTATTTATGGGGATTGCCACATTTGCAATGTCTTATGTAAGTGAATGGATATTGTTATATGTTTTGGTAACTATTACACGAATGTTTTTTTCTACACCTATGATGGTTGGAGGCTCGATAATCACTGCAAAATGGTTTATAACTAATCGTGGTAGGGCAAATGGTATTTTATACGCTTTTCATTCAATTGGAATGGTGGTTTTCCCAGTATTAGCAGGTATATTTATTGTTCATTATGGATGGAGATCTGCTTGGTCATACTTAGGTTTTATAGTTATTATAATAGCATTGTTACCTTCATTGATATTTATATATGAAGAACCAGAATCTTTAGGTATTAAATTAAAAAATTATGAGAAAGTAAAAAATAACTTAGTCAATTTTTCATTAGGTGAAGCTGCAAGAACTAAATCTCTTTGGATTATTGCCATCGGAACTGGTGTTTTGTACTTTTTCCATTCGGGTATTAATACACATCAGGCAGCATTTTTACAAGATAGAGATATTAGTTTGGGGCTTTCATCTTTGGTAATATCCTTTAATGCAATTTCAACAGGATTGGGCAGTATTATATGGGGGCTGATTTGCGACAGAGTTAAAATTAAATACGCATTTTCCGGGGTATTTGCCTCTTCAATGGTAGCTTTATTAACTTTGATTTATACTTTTGATGTTTATATGGCTATTTTAGCTTCTATATTTTTTGGCTTTGCTATGGGTGGAATGCTTGCGGTGCCTGCAGTTGCTTATGCTAATTTCTATGGAACAGATTCATTGGGGAAGATACGCGGCATTACTCATCCAGTTACTACAGCAGGAGCGGCTTCGGGTGTTATGGTTTCAGGCATTATATTTGATGTTTATTCTAGTTATACATCAGCTTTCTGGATTTATTTTTTGATGTCAATATTTATGCTGTTTTTTAGCTTATTTTTAGATAAACCTAGAAATGAAATGAATTAGTAATCAAATTCATGATAAAAATCTCTATAAATTGTTGTAAAAGAGTTTTTTATTCTTATTTAAACATTTACCAATAAGTTTGAAGTTGCTATATATATGCATATACATTAATATTACCACCTAATTGTTTTTAACATATTAAGGTTTATAAGCCTAAAGGAGGCATAATATGAAAAATTTGAGGCGATTCGCCCCTATATTTCTTGTTTCTGCTGTTTTGTTGTTTGCGTTAGCTTGTTCTTCAGAAGAAGAAACCACGACAACTACTCCTGCAGCTGCACCTGCAGCCGCTCCAGCGGCAGCACCTGCGGCAGCACCTGCAGCAGCACCTGAAACCACAAAAGGTCCTGGTGCTAGCAAGCAAGAAAAAGGAACAATTGTTTTTGCTCAATCCACTCTACAATGCCCACATGGTATCAACACTGTTTATTGCGGTGCTTATGATTCCGTTGCTTGGGGAATTGGTGAAGACTTATTCACATGGAGATGGAAAGATGGCGGAGGAATTAATTATGAGGCAGGTCAATTAGCTGAAAGCTATACACTGTCTGATGATCTCTCTACTTTGAGTGTAAAAATCAGAAGCGGAGTTACATTCCATAAAGGTTATGGAACAATGACTGCTGATGATGTTGTTCATAGTTATAATAAAACAAATCCAATGATTACCCCGCACAGTATTGCTCCAAGTGCTGCAAACTTTGCATCACTTTTTGGTAAAAATGCTGCTGTAGCTGATGGTTCAAATGTAAATTTTGTATTTGAAAACTTTGATGTTGCTTGGGTAAACAACCTGATGAACACAGGTGGTTTCGTTGGTGTTGTGATTCACTCCAAGAAAGCTTTTGATGAACATGATGAGGCTTGGGCAAAAGAAAATGTTGTTGCCACAGGTCCTTATGAAGTTGAAAGTTGGGTTAGAGATGATACCGCAGTATTTAATGCCTGGGATGGTCACTGGGAATTTCCAGCACCACAGGCAAGAAAAGTTATTGTAAAAGCTGTACCTCAAAACGAGGTAAGAATTGCTGGGCTACAAACTGGTGAAATTGACGCTACAGAGTTAGCTCTTAAAAGCGTACCAGAAATGAAATCAGCTGGTTTTGAAACTACCACTGCTGGTAATGCAAACCAATTCAGTTTTTACTTTTCTGGAAATATGTGGGAATCTGTCCATGCAGGAACTGGTGCCAAG
>NZNN01000062.1 GCA_002694895.1 Chloroflexota bacterium | reverse complement strand
GAAGAAGGAACTAAACCAGAAGAAGAATTAATAGAAATAGACACCAATACTTTCAATATTGATGGCGGAATGAGTATTCAAGATTTAAATGAGGAATTTGAAGATATAGATATAAATATCCCTGATGGGGATTACGAAACAGTAGCCGGGTTTATATTACAAAAACTTGGCAAAATGCCTCAAAATGGTGACCATTTCGAATATTTAAATCTGTTCTTTGAAGTCGCAGAAATGAAAGGATTAAAATTAGAAACAGTAAAAGTAACAAAAAAATCTCAGTCAGCTATTTCTCCTAATCAAAAAACAAATCCTTGATTGTCATTTCTTATAATGAACACTACTAACAGCACTCTTAAATCGATTATTCCATTTATTTCTGAAAATCTTCATCAAGATTCAAATATTATTATTGGATGTTCCGGGGGGGCTGATTCAACTGCATTAGCAATATTATTATCAGCATATTCAACAAAAACAAATATTAATATTAAATTAGTATATGTAAATCACAACNTAAGAGATTCTGAAATGATAAATAATGAAAAAACATACGTTGCAAATTTGGCAAAGAAATACAAATTCAAATATAGTTCTACTGAAATTACCAAAGATGAATTTAAAAACAATCATAAAGGTTCTGTAGAAAATACTGCTAGAATTCTTAGATTTAACAAATTAGCAGATGAAGCAAATCAATTTAATACAAAAAATATATTTTTGGGGCATACCAGTACAGATAAAGCTGAAACTATTTTATTCAATATTATTCGAGGAACTGGTTTAAAAGGCTTGGAAGGAATAACAAAATTAACAACAAAAAGAATTAATACAAGAAATTATTTTATAATGCGTCCATTACTTGNAATAGAAAGAGTAACAACAGAAAAAATCTGCAAAGAAAACGGGTTGGTACCTTTACATGATGAAACTAATNACGATTTAAAGTATACAAGAAACAAAATCAGAAAAAAGATTTTTCCATTATTAAAAGAAATTAATCCAAAAGTAATTCAATCAATATTAAATTTAGGGTCAGCAGCAAAAGAAACAAATGAAAGTTATGAACTTCTTNTAAAAACATGGTATGCAAAATTAGTCAGCNTAGATANATNNAANANCCANACAATATTTAAAATTAAGGATATTAATTCATTTAATCAATTAACAACAAAATTGAAAACAGAAATAATAAAAAATATATTAAATCATATTAGTATTCCCAAACAACAAATCACAGTAAAACATATTANCAAAATCACTGAACTAATTTCTTTACAAGGAACAAAATATTACGACCTTCCAAACAAAGTAAAATTTACTAAAGAGTATAATATGGCATCTTTTAAATATTCTGGTTGTAAAAGTTAATCAAATTATTCTATTTAATTTTGGATTATCTATTATCCCTGGAATTTGTCCATTTCGAGCGACATGATTTCCTTCAATCTGTTTAATTTCTGATCTAAAAGGTAATGATCTAGCTAATCCAATATATTTCTCCACAATAATCCCTTCTACAGGAAAATTATTATCTTTAATTACAGATATAGAATCCGGATTGATAGAATTTCCAGAAATATATATTTCAACAAATTTANAGCCTGCATTATCCAATCTAACTCTTAATTCATTAATAATATCAAAATCGGCTTTTGAATTATAATTATCTATAACTAATTCCACTCCCCTGGTTTTTTCTTTTAAATTTTCAGCTATTTTCAAAGATTCATTATTAGNTGTTTCTAAAACCCCCACAGCAAATATTCTTTGTATATCTGCCTGAAGAGTAGCATCATAAGCCTTCGCTGCAAGTACAGTATCNCCAAAAAGCAATGATAGTGATTCAGACATAGTATCAAAAGTAGTACNATTACTCATTTTTGCACCTAAATTAGTGCTACAGTGATCACATCCTCCNATTATTGNAGCATAATCTAATAATTCTGAAATATTAGGATGTACAAACTTAGATGCTCTTGAAAAAANAGGNATTTCACCTGANTTTTGTGAACATTTNCTTGCTGCTGTAGCCCATCCAGAACAAGAAGATAAAATTCCATTAATAGAAGGTTCGTATAATCCGAATCCTCCATACGGNCCGGTAATCCTCAACCCAACTTCTTGTTTAAGTATGTCTTCTCCCTCTTCCAATGCCCATACTTCGCATCCTGTATCAGGTAAAACTTTTTCTAATANGGATATAATTTCAGTCAAACCACATATAACTCCATCTTGAGTTGTATAAAATTCCATTGTTACTATCGGATTTAATGAGTTATTCCTCAATACTGCAGCATTTCTCTGATGCCGTATATCTCCAACATCACCTATTAAAATAGCTCTACGAGCTTCAAACTGATTTTCTGCCATTTTATAATTTTATATGTTTTATAACTATTATTTAAAAGATATAGTATGTTATCTTGTGATAATGATAAATGCAACACAACATTTAATGTTTTTAATGACATTAAATGTTATTCCAAAAATGAAAATTAATTGACAGTTCCTGAATCATTTTTTGGCATTATCCCAACATGGATTGGGGTTTATGGATTCAGTTTAATAATGTTGTCCATTTCATTTTTTTTATTCTATAAAAAATTGTTAATACATATTAACAACTCTATCTATAATTTAGAATTTAACAACTTAAATCAAAGATTAAAAAATGTATTCATAAACGGACTTGCTCAAAAAAAAGTTTTAAAAAGATTTAGCTTAAAAAAAGATGTGTCCGGAATTAGTCATGTAATAATTTTCATTTCATTTTTATCATTTAGTTTTTCATATATATTATTTATATTCGCAGATACTATAAATAATCAAATTTCATCAAAGTTACTTACACNATTTGGAAAANTTTTATATTTAAATTACCTNGAAATACTCACTNTTTTAGTATTAATTGCANTATCAGCAGCATTATACAGAAGATGGATAACATCACCAAAACGNCTCAGCTATAGTTTAACGAAAAAACCTGAATCNATAATCATAATACTTTTAATTGGATTATTGATGTTAACTCATTTATTATCAGAAACATTTAACCATTTAACAAATAACAAAACAGACTTTTATATTATTTCAAATCTTATAAGTAATCAGATTCAACAGTTAAATCTTAGTAAATCATTAAGTGTTACTCTTCATGATATTTTTTGGTGGACTCATTTACTAACAATTTTGTCATTTGCAATCTACATCCCACTATCAAAACATATGCACTTATTAGCAAGTCCTTTATCATTTTTCTTTAGTAGCTTAAATAATACCGGAGTAATAGATACGACAAAAGATTTAGAAACTCTAGAAACTTTTGGCGCAAATAACATAAAAACATTTAAACCAAAACAAATTATAGATTTTTTTGCTTGTGCAGTATGCGGGAGGTGTTCTGAAGTATGCCCTACCGATCTAACTAACAAGCAATTATCTCCCATGTTTTTAATAAATAATTTAATGGATAGCGCTACAAACAATGCAATCTCTTCTAATCCAAATTTAAACGAAGGGGTAATTAATAAAAATGTTACAGAAACTGAAATTTGGGATTGCTTAACTTGTGGAGCTTGCGTTAATGAATGTCCTGTTGGAATAGAACATATTTCCCCAATTATAGAAATGAGGCGGCATCTAATAATGGAAAAAGCTAAAATGCCTGAAACTGCTGAATCAACATTATTAAGCTTGGAACAAAGAGGGCACCCCTGGAGAGGTACAACATATACTCGTTCTGACTGGCACGATAACTTAAAAGTAAAAACTTTATCTGATAATCCAAATGCAGAATATCTCTTATGGATAGGCTGTACAGGAGCACTAGTAGAAAGAAATCAAATGGTAACCAAATCAATAGTAAATGTTTTGAATTATGCTAAATTAGATTATGCAATTTTAAGCGAAGAAGAAACATGTACAGGAGATCCAGCAAAAAGGATTGGGAATGAATATCTTTTTCAGATACTTGCAAATCAAAACATTCAAAACTTTATCAAATACGATGTGAAAAAAATAATTACTCATTGTCCTCATTGCCTAAATACAATCAAAAATGAATATCCAGCATTAGGTTTTAAAGCAGAAGTTTTAAGTTACACTGAAATACTTCAAAATTTAATTAAAGAAAAATCAATCATACCTATATTAGATAACGAAAAATCAACTGCCTATCATGATCCCTGCTATCTTGGCAGACATAACAATATCTATGATGAACCCAGGAACATAGTAGATTCAATTCCTGGGCTACAAAGAATGGAAATGTGCAGGAATAAAGACAAAGCTCTTTGCTGTGGTGCAGGCGGTGGACATATGTGGATAGAAGAAAGTAACAATAAAAGAGTCAGTCATATGAGGACAGATGATTTTCTTGAAACAAAAGCTGATATTTTAGCTGTAGCATGCCCATTTTGCTTACAAATGTTCGAGGAAGGATTATCAAGTAAATCTCCAGATGGAAATAAAAGTGTCAAAGATATAGCAGAATTATTAGAAGAATCTATCAATAAAAACAATAAGGATTAATTTTTTATCAAAGTGGATGATTATTTAAATAAATTTCAGCAAGTTCTAAACCCTTAAGATTCCCAACATCAAAATGATTACTTTCAGATTCAACAACAATAAATTTATCGTCAGATAGCATTTTTGATAATGCATCAGTTAATTGAATTTCACCCCCATGTCCAGGCTCTAAATTATGTAAATAATCGAATATTTTAACATTTAAATAATATCTACCTAATATTGAAAGATTTGAATTTGTATCCTCGGGGTTAGGCTTTTCTAACAATTTATTTACAGTCAGATATAAATTTTCATATCTTAAGCCTGTTTCTATAATACCAAAACTTTGAATCAAATCTTGAGAAACATACTTTCCAAATAAAATGTTTATTTTATATTTTAAATAAATCGATTTCATTTTATTTATTGATGAATTCCTATCCAAAATTAAATCATCTGGTAATATAATTCCAAAAGAATCATTCAATATATGATCTTTAGCTAAATAAATAGCATTACCTAAACCTAAAGGTTTTTTTTGTTCAACAATTTTAATGTCTGTATCTACATATTCATTTTTTTTAAGACCAGGCATTTTTTTATTATTAATACAACTAATATGATCTTTTAATTGCTCATCTTCAGGAGAAATTATGAAAACTATTCTATCAATATTTCCCAAAATACATTCTGATATAGCATAATCTATCATTTTATAATTACCAATTTTGACTAAAGATTTACTTAAATTTTTAGTCAAAGGATATAATCTCGTACCTTTTCCAGCACAAGGGATAACTACTGTTGATTTTTGATCACTCATTATAATTTAACAAACTATATTATTGATATAATATCAGCTTTAAATCTTCGTTGAGTGGATAAAATAAATAAAATATATACTAAAAAGGCAACTCCGGTTAATCTAAACAACCAAGTATAATCTACAATATCTGCCATATTGCCTAGTATCAAATTTCCAAAAGCCATAATTCCGCCTGCATGTAATAAATATAAACTCATTATTCTTCCGCGAATCCCATCTGGAACAACTTTTTGGATCATTGTCGTTGTAAGTGACATAAATGAAGATTGGCACCCACCTATTAGAAATATTATAAATAAACTAATACTGAAAACTAAATCTCCATGTAAAGACCCAACATAACCTAGCATCAAAGGGAAAATTCCACTTCCTATAGCTGAAATAACAAAATATTTTGACTTAATACTATTATTACTAGCACTAGATAACATTAAATTCCCAACAACTGAGCCTGCGCCGAACATCATTATTAAATATCCCAGAAATGCTCCAGTACTATCATTTAATCCTCGATTAGCAAAAATAGGCATAATAGATTCATAAGACATAACAAATGCACAATGAAAAGCCACTGTCAAAATTATTAAAAATACCAACCCGTTAGTATATATATACTTTATACCCTTATATATACTACTGAAAATATCTTCATCGGACGATGATTCACCTACAGATTTTGTTTTAATTCTAAAAATAAAATATGTACTAACTAATTGAAACAAAAAACTAAATAATAATAAAAATTGACCACCATCCAAAATATTAAGACCAATAAAAGGAGTACCTATTAATAAACCGAAAAATCTGCTTCCGTGCCTTGTTGCTGCATTTAGTGTTATAGCATTTAATAAATTTTCTTTGGGAACCTGATTTGGAATTAAAGATGAAACAGTCGGTTCCTGAATAGTTCTAAATACTCCTAATATAAAAGCTATTGAAATAACGAATAATAAAGGGTAAAAATTTAACATAGAAGAAATAAATAAAACAAGACAAAAGAATGAATTAAATATATACATTAGAAATGCTAATGATTTTCTGTCATATTTATCTGAAATATATCCTGCGAAAGGAGAAACTAATAAAAATGGAAGCATACTAGCAAAAATAACTATCCCAACATTAGTTGAATTACCAGTTTCTTTTAAAATCAACCATGACAATCCTACTGAGAAAGTCCAATAGCTACAACCTGATAACATATTAGATATCCATGTCATTCTAAAATCCTGATATTTTAATGATGCAAACATGGCAGAACTCATAATAGATTTCATAAATAATCCTATTAAAAATTAACAAAACTAATCATATTTGAATTGATAAAGAAATCAAACTATATTTAACAACAAATTTTTGGTTTCAATATTGATAATTTATTTTGCAAATAAGTAAGATATAAATAATGAATAAAATAGATTTTCAATGCATTATTATAGGTGCCGGACCAGCTGGGGCAAGAGCCGCATACGAATTATCTAAAATCCAAAAAGATATATTAATTATTGATTATAGGGATAAATTAGGTGATAAGTTATGTACAGGAATAATAGGGAAAAACTGTGCTGACGAATTCGGGTTAGATAAAGACTTAATTTACCATGAAGCAAATTCAGCTGACATATACTCTCCTGACAATAATCATTATTCTCTCCATTCAAAAGATTCAAAAGCAATGATAATTGACAGAGTGGAATACATAAAAAGACTTACTAAATTAGCTAAGAATAACGGAGTCAAAATATATAAAAATTCTAGGGTACAATCAATAAGTATAAATAATAATAAAGTGCAATTATCCTATAAATCACTTAACAAAATTTATAATGTAACTTCTAAAACTATTATTATTGCATCCGGGCTGGAAAATAAATTGTTAACTGATATTAATTTAAATCCACTAGACAAAAAACATATTCTCAATGGTTCCCAAATTATTATTAAAAATCATCTAAATATTAAAAACACAAAAGTCTTTTTAGGTTCAAAATATGGGCCTCAAGGATTTGGATGGACAGTTCCTATAAATCAAAACAAACTATTAATAGGTGTTTTAACTAAAGGTAAAAGTAAAGAAATAACAAAATCCTTTATGAAAAATCTTTTAGATCAATACCAAATTAAAAAAACAGATACCAAAGAGATTAAATCATGGGGAATACCAATCAAACCAATAGAGAAGACATACGCAGAAAGAACATTAGTAATAGGAGATGCCGCAGGATTAGTCAAACCAGTAACTGGAGGAGGGATATATTATTCCCAATTATCTGGCAAAATAGCTGCAGAAATTATTCACAAGGCACTATCTGAAAATTCATTCAACGAAGATGCTTTAGCTGAATACGAAATTAAATGGAAAAATAAAATTGACAGCGAAATAAAACGTGGTAATAAAATGAGAGAAATATTATTTAATTTTAGTGATCAAAAATTATCACAATTATTAAATTTTTCTTTAACAAATAAACTCATTCTTAAAATTTTATTATCTAAAGAAATTTCATTTGATAATCATTTCAAATCTTTTGAAAAATTTATTTACAATAAGAATATAATTAAAATTTATTCGGATTCCAAATCTAAATTAATAAAAAGTATAATTCCAAGTCTAAAAAAACATATTCTAAATTAAATTATTTGATTTTTGAAACTAAATAATCTTCAGATCTTTCTAATAATATTGCATGATCAAACTCATTAATTCTTAAAGCTTGTATTTTGTCAAAAATTGGATACTGTAATTGAAAGGGATCACCAAATTTCTTCGATTCTTTACAAGAATCTATTACCTTTACTATTTCTTGTGATTGAATTGGTGTTTCTTCAAGCAAACTTTTCATGTAAATAGCACATAATTCATCTTCCTCAGTTCGTTTCTCTCCATAAGTACTTCTTGCACCCATAGCTACTAAGCTTACAATTTCAGGTTTTTGCAATTTTATAAAATTCACAGTAGCTTTAGCATTAATCAATGCTCCGCCAAGAATCAAATCTGCATTAGATGCCAATTTAGCACCGGTAGTACCATTCATAGTACAATGAATTATTGTTTTATCTTTGATATTTTGTCCTTTCAAATCATAAGGTGAATTACCAAAATCAAAATTATCAGGTCTTATACCTCCAATTTCTCCCATGCAAAAATCACCGAAACCATTTTCTTTCATATCCAAAGCATGTTCGATATCTGAAACATTTAATATATCTTTAACTCCATTTTCAAAAGCAAACGATTGTGTAGTAAAAGCTCTGTATACATCTATTATGACTGTAATTCCTTTTGCAATTTTTGCACCATCAGATAAACTCAATATATTAATTTCCATTACTGCAACTCCACGGGTAAAGTAAAATTAATATCTCTCTCGTCAGTTCCAATAATATTAATCTTCGATGGTTTTAAAAAATTTATAAAATTATCTACTAATATTTCAGGGGTTGAAGCTCCTGAGGTTATGCCTATATTTAATAATCCGTAAAAATTATCTTCTTCAATTTCATCGGGAGAATTCGCAAGCAAAGCTTTAGTCCCATATGATTCTGCAACTTCTTTTAATCTGACACAATTAGAACTATTTACAGAACCTATAACAATAATCAAATCAACCAATTCAGCAAGCTCTTTAACAGCATTTTGCCTATTAGAAACTGCATAACATATATCATTTCTGATAATTGCATTTTTGTATTGGTTTTTAATTTGATTAGCTACTTTATTAGTATCTTCAACCGATAAAGTTGTTTGAGACAAAACAACTAATTCTTCATCTGAATCATACTTAGGTAAAATATTATCCTCTCTATCATCATAAACATACATATCTGCCTGTCCTGTAGTACCAATAACTTCTTGATGTCCTTTATGTCCAATAAGAATTATTTTCTTACCATTATATTTTTTTGCTTCATTATGAACTTTAGTCACCAAGGGACAAGTAGCATCTATAATTTTAAGGTTTTTTGATTTGGCAATTTCATAATCTTTTGGAGGAGAACCATGTGCAGAAAAAATAACTGTTCCACCAATTGGAGCTTCATTAATATCCTTAAGGGTAATAGCTCCTTTTTTCGCCAAATCATTTACAACGTATTTATTGTGTACTATTTCATGTTTCACGTATATAGGAGTGCCATATAAATCCAAAGCTCTTTCAACAATTTCAATTGCCCTAACAACACCTGCACAAAATCCTCTCGGTGTAGCTAAAAATAATTCCATATTTATCCTCCAGATATATTGTATCATCTGATAATGCTATAATTTATTCATAAATGATTATGGAGAATCATATGATTGAACTAGCAAACAGAATGTCAAAATTAGGTACAGAAACAGCATTTGAAGTTTTGGCTAAGGCAAAAAAGTTAGAAGCACAAGGAAACGATATAATTCACTTACAAATCGGAGAACCTGATTTTGATACACCAGAAAATATCATAGATGCTGGTAAATTAGCATTAGATAATGGATATACTCATTATAATCCTTCGGCCGGATACGAAGAATTAAAAGAAGAAATAAAAAAATACTCAAAAAATATACGAAAACATGATTTTGACACTGATCAAGTAATTGTAACTTCTGGTGGAAAACCAATAATGTTTTATACAATTTTAGCTCTTATCAATCCAGGGGATGAAGTTTTATACCCAAATCCAGGTTTTCCTATCTATGAATCAATGATAAATTTTGTTGGTGGTGTACCTGTACCTCTCAAGCTAGAAGAAAAATTAGATTATAATTTTGATATAAATAAATTAGAAAAATTAATCACAGATAAAACCAAATTAATTATTATTAATTCCCCAAACAATCCATGTGGCAGCGCTATAGACAGAGAATCTATGCAAAAAATATCAGAATTATTAGAAGATAAAAATATAACCATTCTTGCAGATGAAATATATTCTCAATTTTTATATGAAGGATCACATGAAAGTATTTCAAATTATACAAAATTAAAAGAAAAGATAATTATCTTAGATGGTTTTTCAAAATCTTATTCTATGACAGGATGGAGAATAGGTTATGGTATATTTCCTGCAAGTTTAGTTGATCCGATAACTAAACTTGTAACCAACAGTAATTCATGCACAGCAAGCTTTACACAAATAGCAGCGATAGAGGCTCTAAAAGGTTCTCAAGAAAGTGTTAAATTAATGGTAGAGGAATTCAAATCTAGAAGAGATTTAATCGTTAAAGGATTAAATGCAATTCAGAACATAACCTGCCCTACTCCTTCTGGGGCATTCTATGTTTTCCCAAATATAACCAAAACTGGAATAAGTAGTAAAGAATTTGCTGACAGATTATTGAATGAAAATGGAGTAGCTACTGTAGCAGGAGAATCTTTTGGAGAAGAAGGAAAAGGGTATATTAGATTATCATTTGCAAATTCAAAGCAAAATATTTCTGAAGCACTAAACAGAATTGAATTATTTACCAAAAAGTTATGACTAATTTGATTAAAGACTTAATTCCGAATATTATAAATTGGATTGAAGATTATGCTACAACCAATAAATTCTCAACCTTGGTTATAGGTATTTCAGGAGGAGTAGATTCATCAGTTGTATCAACTTTATGTGCTAAAACAAATATAAATACAATTGTTGTATCTATGCCAATCAAACAAATTACAGAACAACATGATCTTAGTTTACAGCATGGAAAATGGTTAGAAAAAAAATTTAATAATGTAAATCATCAAATTATTGATCTAACAGATACTTTCAACAATATTCAAAAGATTTTCACTAAGTACAAATACGACAATTTACATTCATTTGCTAATACAAGATCTAGATTGAGAATGATAACTTTATATCAAATTGCAGGAAGTACTAATGGACTTGTCGTCGGGACTGGCAATAAAGTGGAAGATTTTGGCGTAGGTTTTTATACAAAATACGGAGATGGAGGAGTAGATATTTCCCCAATTGGAGATTGTTTAAAAACTCAAGTATGGGATATGGCTAAAAAGTTAAATATAAACAAAAAAATAATTAACGCAAAACCAACAGATGGATTGTGGGATGATGGCAGAACTGATGAAGACCAGCTTAAAGGTCTTAATTACAAAAAATTAGAGCATGCTATGATGATTTCTGAACAAAAAGAGAATGCAAACTTAGATTCAGATGAAAAAAAATTATTAAAACAATATATTTCTATAAGAACTCCAAACATACACAAAATGAGGCCTGTTCCAGTCTACAAACTAAAAACTTAAAAAGTTTTCTTTATACCACTTCATTTCATCTATACTTTCAAGAATATCTGTCATTGCTCTATGATTAGATTTTTTAACAGGTAAATTTCCAATATCACCTTTCCATGATTTATATAATTCTTTTAATGTGCTTACGTCTAGATTTCTATAATGCAAAAATTCTTCTAATTTTTGCATTTCTTTTTTTAAAAACATTCGATCTTGATAAATTGTATTTCCACATAAAGGTGATGAGTTTTTTTCAACATACTTAGAAATAAAATCTAAAGTTATTTTCTCAGCTTCTTTTAATTTTATATTTGAAGTTTCAATTGAACTTAACAATCCGGATTTTTCGTGCATTTTCTTTGGCCATTCCTCCATTTTTGCCATATCTGCTTTTGATCGCTTTATTACAATATCCGGACCTTCTGCAATAATATTCAATGATTTATCTGTAATAACTGTAGCAATTTCTACAATGACACATTTAGATAAATCTAAACCTGTCATTTCTAAATCTATCCATACCCATAAATCATTTCTTGCTTTCATATAATTATAAATTTATCAATGAATTATGATGTTGATAACAAAGTGTCTAATTTTTCACCTTCAATTGTTTCATTAGCAATCAAATAATCAACAACATTATTAAGAGTTTTAATATTATTTTTTATTAAATATTTTGACTTTTCATAAGCTTTTAATATTACTTCTCTAACCTCTTCGTCAATCACTCCTGCTAGTTTTTCACTATAATCTTTTTGTTCTGAAACTTCTCTACCTAAAAATACAGTTTCTTCTCTCTTGCCTAATGTTCTTGGACCTAATATGTCGCTCATACCATATTTCATTATCATCGTACGTGCAATATGAGTCGCCTGTTCCATATCATTACTAGCACCTGTAGTAATTTCACCTAAGACAACTTCTTCTGCAGCCCTTCCTCCTAAAGCTACTACTATTCTTGCCTCAAGTTGGTTTTTTGTCTGCAATGCAGTCTCGTCATCAGGTAAAAATCTGGTATAACCTCCCATGTGTCCTCTAGAAATTATAGATATTTTTACTGGAGCATCAGCTTCAGGAATCAAATGCCCACACAATGCATGTCCTACTTCATGACATGCTGTTACTTTTATTGTTTTATCACTTAATACTCTATTCTTTTTTGCAGGCCCAGCTATAACTCGATCAATAGATTCAGCAAAATCATCATGGTCTATTTTAGTTTTTTCTCTTCTAGCAGCTAATATTGCCGATTCATTCATTAAATTTGCCAAATCTGCCCCACTAAATCCCGGAGTTTGCTCTGAAAGTTTAGATAAATCCACTCCGTCAGCCATAGGTTTGCCCTTTGAATGAACTTTTAATATTTCAGTTCTACTTTTCATGTCTGGAACATCTAAAACAACCCGTCTATCAAAACGCCCTGGCCTTAACAAAGCCGGATCCAAAATATCCGGCCTATTTGTAGCAGCAATAATTATTATGTTAAAGCCTCCTGATTCAAATCCATCCATTTCAACTAAAATCTGATTTAAAGTTTGCTCTCTCTCATCATGCCCTCCTCCTAAACCTGAACCTCTGTGTCTACCAACAGCATCAATTTCATCTATAAATATAATACATGGAGCATTTGTTTTAGCTTGCCCAAATAAATCTCTTACCCTTGAAGCTCCTACACCAACAAACATTTCAACAAACTCGCTTCCACTTATAGAGAAAAAAGGTACATTAGCTTCGCCAGCAACAGCTTTTGCAAGTAAAGTTTTACCTGTACCAGGAGGCCCAACTAAAAGCACACCTTTAGGAACTTTAGCTCCAAGTTTTCGAAATTTTTCAGGTTCTTTCAAAAACTCAACTATCTCTGACAATTCAATTTTAGCTTCTTCTACTCCTGCAACATCTTTAAATGTAACTGCTGTTTTATTTTCTGTAAATTTACGAGCCTTGCTCTTTCCAAAGCCAAAAGTTTGATTAGCACCACCTTGAGCTTGTCGCATCATAAATAAAATTAAACCTGCAAAAAATATAATTGGCAAAAAGTTAAATAGTAATCCGATTGCAGTTCCCCAGCCACTCCTTCCTTTAACTATAATATTAACATCCGTTTGCAAGGGATTTATGCCAGAGTTTCTCATTAGTTCAATCAAATCAGAGCCAGGTTCCTTAGATGATACAAGTTTGCTACCATCTTTAGTTGTAATATTAAGTTTATCTCCTTCAATAAGAATTTCCTGAATACTCCCTTCCTGAATCATTTCTAGAGTTTCAGTGACAGATATCTCATTACTCATATTAAAAGGATTATTAGCAGTTGATAAAATAACTGCAAAAACAGTAGAAATAATAATCAAATATACAAACCCATTTCTTG
>NZNN01000061.1 GCA_002694895.1 Chloroflexota bacterium | reverse complement strand
TTGGTTTTCTTTATA
This sequence comes from Chloroflexota bacterium, assembly GCA_002694895.1. GTDB lineage: Bacteria > Chloroflexota > Dehalococcoidia > Lucifugimonadales. The sequence goes on along the minus strand of NZNN01000061.1, from coordinate 8,555 downwards.
TTAACTTTATTTGAAGCCCACGCATGAGCACCAGTGTTAGGATCATATGATGTGTTCATAATAGAATAAATATTTGTACCAAATCCTGATGTATATCTACCTGTCATCTGACCTCCTCCTACTGGGACTGATAAAACATTTGGAGGAGTAGCAGGGGTAGGATAAGCTACAGCTTTAATTTTACGTCCATTACCATTATCAATCTCTAAAACATCGCCTTCTTTAATTTTTAATTTGTCTGCTTCCTGCTCATTAATTTCGACCCACGTTTCCCAGGCAATAGTTGTCATAGGATCAGTTAATCCTTGCAACCAAGGTAAATTTGCTAAGCTTCCATCAGAAACTGTGGTTTTAAAAGGGATTAAATGATAAAAAGATGTAGAACTTGAAAATTCTGGATTGTTAATTTTTGGCCATTTTTTCAATTTTGTTTTCCCTGATTTGGAGACTCTTGATTTTACATCCCACCATCCACCTCTAGATAATAAACCATTCCAAAAAGTTTTCAGATCATTTGCTCTTATAGACCCTCTGTTTAAATTCATAATATTTTTTGCATCATCCATCAAAATATCTTTCATAGTTTTGCCTGAATATTTATTCTTGAAATCCATAATATTAGATAATTCCATAATAATCTCTTCAGCACTTTTAGTCCCGGATTGTCTTCCCTTATTAGAAAATTGACTTTTTACTATTGGCTGCTGAAATCCTACAACTTCGTATCCCGGACCGATTACAGGAACATCATTTCCCCATGATTCAAACTGAGTATTTAAAGGGAGAATAATATCTGCATACTGTGAAGTGTCATCAACAAATGAATTCATTGAAACTATAAGTCCTAATTTACTCAGAGATGATTTGAGATTTATATTACCAGACACTGAATAATTCAAATCTACCTGATTAATAAATAATGAATTAGTAGTACCTGAATCTATATCTCCAATAAGAGATAAAATTTCCTGATAAGAACTAGTTGTTCTGGAAGAATACAAATCTGATAAAGGTGAATCGGGATTTAATATCAGTCCACCCTTTTTATTAATATTCCCCAAAAGCAAATTTAACGCATATATAGCTATCATATTTGATGATCCATTTGTATTACCAGAAGCAGTATCACCTCCAATAATTAAAGGATGTTTTGATTTAGCCAATTTATGAGCCAAATCAACTATTTTATCTGGTTTTACACCAGTTATTTTAGAAATTTTCTCAGGGGTAAATCCTGAAAGATCATTTGAATTAATCTTCTTGGCAAAATCTGTATTTACTAATTTTTCAGAAATTAAAACATATGCTATTGCAGAAGCAATCATACCTTCAGTTCCTAATTCACAAAATATCCATTCATCAGAATTGGTAGCTGTTAAAGACAATCTAGGCTCAATATGATATAAATTACCTCTTGGTGAAGTTCTAAATTTCCCATACTCTCTTCCAAACATTGCTTGTGAATAAGAGGAATTCAAAAAATCCATTCCAAAATTGAGCACCATATCTGAATTACCAATATCCAATTTTGGCATATTATTTGAACCAGTAATTATATTTAAAGCATTAATTAAATTAGTATCATCAAAAGAAGAATAACTTAATAATTTATTCCCAAGTTCATCTGAAAAAGCACTAATAATAGAATTACTTCTTCCTCCCAGAGGTTTGGTAACAAATCTGGATTTGTCATGCCCCAAAGTATTAAGTTGATCATTAATTCGCTGATAAGCGTCATTCCATCCTATTTCAATCCATTTACCACTTCCTCTATTTCCATCCCTTACTAAAGGAGACTCTAATCTTTCAGGATGATATAAAATTTGCAATTCTGCTTCATTAGAGGAACTATGAGCACCTGTGTTAATAGGATAATCTGAATTCCCTTCTACTTTTTTTGCTCTTCCTTCCATAATTCTTACTGCAAGGCCTTCGCCATTAGACCCAAGTGTAGCATACCAGTTATCTATTCCTGTAACCTGATCTTCAGGGAGTTTATTGGGAGACTGGAAATATAATTCTTCATCAGGAACTCCACAAGCACTAAAAATCACAGCTCCTGTAGCTCCTCCGCCAATCAGTTTTATAAAATCTCTTCTGGTTAAATCCATATTATATATTCCTCAATAATGACAAGTAGTACAATCAGTTGAAGCTCCGTTTGCCCTATGGCAATCCACGCACCATCCCATTTTCATAGGAGAAACTTGCTTTACTTTATTCATAGATGCTACATCTCCGTGGCATGTTGAACAAACTTCGCTTGCTTCTGTATTATTTTTTTCTGATAATTTTTTTATATGTGGAGGGTGAAAAAATTTAGCATGATCAGGAAGTCTATGAACTCTTACCCAATCAATAGGTTTACCACCACTATAAGCATCTCTGATTTTTTTTATTTCTTCGTTACCATCACCAACTATTCTATGGCAGGACATACAAAATTCTACAGGAGGTATGGCAGCGGCAGCTGCGCCTTCTGTTCCAAAACGATGACAATAAGTACATTTCATACCTAATTCTTTTACATGCGGAGCATGTTTAAAAGCTATAGGTTGATCAGGTCCCTCATCAAATCCAAAAAGTGGCTGAGTCCACCATGCAGATCCCACAAATAAAACAGCAATTATTAATATTACTAAAGTTACCAAAGATCCCAATCCTGATATTAACAGAATTTTTTGACTTATTTTCGGAACTCTAAAATCGCCTGGTATCAATGTTTCTCCTTTATATAATTAAATCCAAAAATTTGGCCAGAATTTATTTAAAACATCTCCGACTATAATTGCCCATACAGCCAATCCAATATATAGAACAGCTGAACCAAAACCTCCCATATAAAATATAACTCTCAATATTTTCCAATATTTGCTTACCGATCCTGAATCAATTAAAGAAGGTATAATAGCGTGAGCCAAAAGCATATTCCCTGAAAATGACAAGGCACAAACCAACATTAACCAAATGTTATTTACAATAAGATGTAGTTCTTTCCAATCTTGTTGTGTTAATGGAATCGGATCCAATTTTACCTCACATAAAAACTCTAGTGAAAAGTATCACACAGCTAAATATCCACTGTCAATAAAGTATAAGGATTTTTTACATTAATTCAAAGTATTTAAATGCTGAACCTGTATTCATTAATAAGATTTTTTCATCTTTATCTACTTTTCNTTCGCTTACAAGTTGATTTAAACCAACATAAGTTGCAGCTCCTTCCGGTGCAGGAAGGATGCCTTGCTTACTTGCAATTAACCTCATATTATGAATCATATCCTCATCTTCTATCGCTGCTACACCACCACCACTTTCTCTTAGAGCNTCTAATATCAAATAATCTCCCACTGCAACAGGNACTCTCATNCCTGCNGCTTTTGTAGAAGCATTTTCCCATAATTCTGCATGCATTGTATTTTCTTCAAAAGCTTTTACTATNGGAGCACATCCTACTGCCTGAACAGAAAACATCTTTGGCCTTTTAGAACCAATCCAACCNANTTCTTCCATTTCATTAAATGCTTTCCACATTCCTACTATTCCAGTGCCACCNCCGGTTGGATAAACGATAGTATCAGGCAAACTCCATTTAAACTGCTCTGCAATTTCATAACCCATTGTTTTCTTGCCTTCTTGTCGATATGGTTCTTTTAAAGTTGATACATCAAATAAATTTTCTTTATCAGCATATTCATTTGAAATTCTGCCTGCATCATTAATCAAACCATCTATTAAATTCAAAGAAGCGCCAGCAAGTTCNGATTCTTTCTGATTCATAATCGGAGCATCTTTGGGCATAAATACATGAGCTTCTAAATTCCCTGCTGCTGCNTAAGCTGCCATTGCTCCAGCAGCATTGCCNGCTGAAGGCATTGTTACTTTTTTAACTCCAAGTTCTTTTGCTTTAGATAAAGCTGCAGATAAACCTCTCGCTTTAAAAGAGCCTGTAGGATTAAGCCCTTCATCTTTTATGTAAAGATTTGAATAGCCTTCAACCTGTCCTAAATTTTCTGCGTGAAATATTGGAGTAAATCCTTCACCTAGTGTAATAACATTTTTGGGGTCTTTGACAGGCATCATCTCGAAATATCTCCACATGTTAGGATCCCTATGTATAAGGTCTTCTTTTGATATTGCTTTTTTTGCTGCATTAATATCATAACGTGCATACAACACTCTTCCACATTTTATACATAATTTATTTAATTCATCTACTGAATATTCTTCCCCGCAACCAGGATAAGTACATTCAAGATTGACAACAAAACTTCTCATAAAATTAACCCATAAATATTATTTAATATAAAAGATTATAAAATATATTTAATATAAATATTTACCATTTAAAACCTTATAGTTACAAAATAATTAAAAGTCTTATATAATTCCTATTATTAATAAATAAGCAAATATAATTCAGGACAAATATGACAACCCCTATAGAAAAAAAATATATAGAAACCCATTCAAAATCAGAGCAAAAATTTAAAGATGCAATGAATTTATTCCCAAATGGCGTTACCCACGATGCCAGAATTACAAAACCATTTCCTTATTACATCTCAAATGCTCAAGGGTCAAAAAAATGGGATATTGATGGAAATGAATATATCGATTACAAATCAGGTCATGGGTCAATGTTATTAGGACATGCACATCCGGAAATAGTTCAAGTTGTCAGAGATACAATAGCAAAAGGTAGCTTGCCTGGGGCATCTACCGAATACGAAGTTGCATGGGGAAAAGCTATAAAAAATTTAGTGCCATCAGCAGAAATAATAAGATTTACAAGTTCTGGAACAGAAGCTGATATGATGGGAATGCGAATAATGAGAGCTTATACAGGCAAAAATAAAATTATTAAATTTGAAGAACATTTTCATGGTTGGAGTGACGCAGCATCAGCCACAGGTGGAGCTGATGAAAATTGGGAATACGGCATACCTAGCCAAGTTTTAGATACAATGATTGTTATACCTCCAAATGATATTTCTATTCTTGAATCATTATTAAATAAAGATGATGATATAGCAGGTGTAATGCTAGAACCAACTGGTGCTCATATGGGGCAATACCCGATCAAACCTTCTTTTCTAAAAGAACTCAGGCAATTATGCACTGATAGAAAAATTGTTCTTATGTTTGATGAGGTTGTAACAGGATTTAGAGTTGCCAAAGGAGGAGCAGAAGAACTGCTTGGGATAACACCTGATATAAGCTCATGGGCCAAGATACTTGGAGGAGGATTACCAGGTGGTTGCGTTACTGGTAAAGCTGAATTTATGGAAATTCTAGAAAAAAAACCCGGAGGNAAAGCTATGTATCACCCTGGTACATTTAATGCCAACCCATTATCTGCTGCTGCAGGAGCAAANGCTTTAGAAATAGTAAGAACGACGGATGTTAATGAAATTGCTGCAAAAAGAGGTGAACAACTAGTTTCCGGCTTAAATGGGGTATTATCAAAATTAGAAATTCCTGGATTAGCATATGGAAATGATTCATTGGTTCATTTCAGATTAGGAATTGAAGCAAATTCAGTAGAAGACATTATCAATCTGACTAAGGAAGATGAATCAAAATCTTATGGTGGGNAAATACATAGTCAACTAGGATTATCTCTTATCAACCAGGGCATAGACACATGGGCAGCATCAAGATTTATAATGATGGCTGAACATAGTGAAGATGATGTTAATAAAACTGTCGAAGCTATGGAAAATGCATTTATTGAAGCAAGAAACCAAGGAACCATTTAATACTTTAATTGTAATGAGTTTTACTAAAGAACTATATTCAGAAACCAAAGATATACAATCTTTAATTATTAATCATAAATTTCCTATGGGAATTGGAGATGGTACATTAGATATCTCTTGTTTCAAACATTTCATTGAACAAGATTATTTATTTTTAATTGAATATGGCAAAATATTAGGATTGGCAACAATTAAATCTCCTGATTATATTACAATGAGCAAATTTAGTATTTTATTACAAGAAACATTGAATACCGAAATGCAACTTCATCTCTCATTTTGNAAAAAGATTGGGATAACAGAATCTAGACTCAAGGAACTAGCACCCACAAATGCAACAAGCACATATACTAATTTCTTAGTTAAAACTGGTTATGAATGTGATTTCCCGGAAATAGTAGCAGCTTTATTGCCATGTATGGTTACTTATGCGGAAATAGGAACAAAGCTCAATTCAATAAAACTATCAGGGATCCATCCTGCTTACTCAGAATGGATAGATATGTATGCAGGNAATGAATTTCAAGAACTTTCTGAATGGATGACTAATTTAGTAAATAAAATAGCTGAAGATTGCACAGAGCAACAAAAACAGAAAATGAAAACAATCTATATATACAGTTGTAAATTTGAGTTAGATTTCTGGACTAGTAGCTTAGATAAAACCCGATGGAATACATTAGAATGAATAATTTATTTAAATTTTTTAAGAGATGTATTAAATAAAAACATTGTTATTCCTACAAGAAATAAAATAACACCCCCCAACATTAAAGAAATTAATACTCCAAGATGTTCCGTCAACAAAATTTTATCTAAAAATCCACCCAATGTCCCTACCCATAAACTTCCAAGGGACATAAAACTAAAGGACATAACAAAAATACCTACAACTCTGCCTCTAAATTCTTCAGACACATAAATTTGTATTGCACTCATAACTGAAGTTGCATATAAAGAATTTGCAAATCCAATAATCCCAATAATAATAGCTGCCAAAGGAATATATTGATATACAACAGAAGATCCTGCAAATAAAATTAAAAATAATCCGGAAAATAACATACTTAAACAAATTGCTAATCTTTTATTTGGAATCCCTGATTTTGAAAAAATTATTGTTGGTAAGACAGATCCAATACCAGCTGCAGTCATTAATAATCCGGTACCTTTTGATCCAACTTTGAAAATTTGTACTCCAATATATGGCAACATATTTAAATATGCATACCCAGATAAATAAACTAAAAATGAAAGACTGAGTAAAACTAACATAGGTTTGTTTTGATATATATATTTCAATCCATCAAAAGCATCAGAAATCGGATTTCCATCACCAGATTTTTTTGGGTAATACAAAGGTTTAGTTNTACTAAATAACACAATAAAAATTAAAATAAGCAGGCATGAAAAAAGTAAAGCAAAACTTCCTCCATACAATGCAAAAATAAATCCTGCTATCAATGGAGCAATGACTCTAGTTCCTTGCCATGCAAACAAATCTACCACAACCCCGCTAGATAAATTTATTTTTTCAAGTAAAGATGGGAAATATGACATTTTTGCAGGCAATTCAAATGCAGTTGAAAAGCTTATTANTGCAGCAATAATGTAAACATGCCAATATTCAAGAAATCCATTAGCATAAGAAAAAGCAAAAATAACAAATATTACTACCTGAAATAATTGTGCTATAGAAACAAGAAGTTTTTTATTAAATCTATCTGCTACAGCTCCGCCAAATACATTAAAAATAATTGTTGGGAGCGAAGCNTATAAACCTAACATACCTAATGCTTCTGGAGATTCATTCAATTCATGAACTATCCAAGATTCTGCAAAAATAAAAATTTGAACAGCATGATACGAAAAAATATTNCCAATGAAATAAATAGTAAAATATTTAGATCTAAAAGCATCAGGTAAAAATTTCATCATCAAATTCTATCATATAAATAAATTGACAAGTGAAAGCATTTCCCAACTAAAGATTATTTAAATAATCTTTTGGTTTTCTTCCTGTCTCTTCTATCAGATAATTTAAGTCGTAACCTATATTTATATTTTTTTTAGAATTTTTTTTATATTTCTCATTTTTAATTTCTTACTAATTTATATATATTCTTTTTTGATATGATCAAATGTAAATTTGAATTGAATTTTTGGACAATAACTCTATTGGGACAGCTACCGAATTTTGATATACTGAAGGGACAATGCCCGGTGGTGTAGTGGTAGCACGAAGGACTTTGAATCCTCAGACCCAGGTTCGAATCCTGGCCGGGCAGANCTTAATGTTCTACAATNGATCCNCCATTNACATTTATTGATTGACCAGTTATCCATGAAGTNGCTTTAGTNCACAAATNTGCAATAAAATCACCTACTTCATCATCCGTACCTATTCTCCCAATAGCTGTTTTATNTGCACCTTGNNCCAAATCCAAACCATCCATCCTGGAAGTTTCAGTAAANCCAGGNCAAACACAATTTACATTTATACCNAANGGTCCTAATTCTCNAGCCATAGANTGAGTCATTCCTACAACAGCAAAATTGGCAGCATTATATGCTAAAGTATTTGAGGAACCACTTTTACCTGCAGTTGAAGAAATGTTTACAATTTTACCACCTTGACCTTGCTCTTTTAAAACTTTAACTACAGCTTTGGTACATAAATATGTACCAAAAACTTTAATATCATTAACTTTTCTAAAAACATCATCAGGCAAATCAACAATTGGAACTCTATCTTCACCTCTTGCTGCAGCTGCATTGTTAACTAATATATCA
>NZNN01000060.1 GCA_002694895.1 Chloroflexota bacterium | reverse complement strand
GAAGACCAAGGTGTTGATATAGCTAAAAGACTTGAAGATGGGCATTTAGATCTGCCGAGAATATTTGAAGGCGGTTTAGGTGTTCAATGGTGGTCATGTTTTGTTTATTCAGGATATATCGCAAAAAAAGAAACTGTAGACCGATCCCTTGTACTGATTGATGCTCTTAAAAGATTTGAGAAAATGCATCCTGAACAGATTGGACTTGCTCTTACTGCAGAAGATTGCAGAAGAATGGTTAAAGAAGGAAAGCATGCAGTTGTACCATGCATTGAGGGCGGGCATGCAATAAATGATAACTTAGCTATATTAAGGCAATACTGGGACCTTGGTGTCAGATATATTACTCTAACTCATTTCAATACGAATAACTGGGCTGACAGTTCAACTGATGCAGCCAAAAATAATGGTTTAAGTCTTTTTGGTGTTGAGGTTGTAAAAGAGATGAATAAACTTGGAATGGTGGTAGATGTATCCCATGTATCAGACAAAACATTCTGGGATACCATAGAAGTGGTAAACAAACCATTGATGGCATCACATTCATCATCATGGGAGATATGTAAACATCCCCGTAATATGAAAGATGACATGCTTAAAGCTGTTGCAACAAATGGTGGTGTTGTATGTGTTAATTTCTGCCCTCCATTCGTAAGTGAAAGATTACGTGTAGAATCAGAAAACTTAAGAAATCAGATGTGGGAAGAAATGGAAGATCTTGAAAGAATGGGAAGAAGATCACCAAGTGGGCATTTTGATAAATCAAATGAATATATAAAACAGGAAAGTATCAAAATACAAAAAAAATACAGAGTAATCATCAGTGATTTAGAACAAGCTACACTTTCAGATACTGTAGATCATATAGATCATATGGTTAAAGTTGCAGGCATTGATCACGTTGGCCTTGGTTCAGATTTTGATGGAATTGCAAATGGGCCTGTAGGCCTTGAGGATTGTACTAAATTTCCTAGCATTACTGAAGAATTAATGCTAAGAGGTTATGCTGATGGAGACATACAAAAAATACTCGGCTTAAATACCATGAGGGTAATGGAAGCTAACATAGGTAAATAACTATATTAATATTAAGTTTTACCTCTTAATTTTGGATCAAGACTATCACGTAATCCGTCTCCAAACATATTGATAGCCAACGCTAATAAGAACAACCCGATTGAAGGGAGTATAACAATGTTAGAATTACTTATAAAGTAAATTCTCCCCTCACCAATAATATTGCCCCATGTGGGAATATCTGGCGGAACACCGGCCCCTAAGAAGCTCAAGCTTGCTTCAGCTAAAATAGCAGATGCAAACAAAAATGTTGCCTGAACAATTACAGGTGCAAAAGTATTTGGTGCTATATGTCTTAATAAAATTCTTGTTTTAGTTGCTCCAAAAGCATTAGCTGCATCAACATATTGCGATTCTTTAATCGTTAATACGACTGATCTCACTATTCTAGCTGTTCTTGGTGAATCAACTACAGTCAAAGCAAAAATTACATTTTCTATTCTTGGTCCTAATATAGCCATTAAAACAATCGCTAATAAAATTCCTGGGATAGCCATAATACCATCCATAAATCTCATTATAATATCATCAGCTTTTGAGAAGTATCCTGCAACAATTCCTATAAATGTTCCAACGATTGCTGCAATTATAGCTACAGCTAATCCAACAAAAAGTGAAACCCTGGAACCATAAACCACAATAGAGAATATATCTCTGCCAAGAGGTCCAGTCCCGAAAAGGAACAACTTACCATCTTCAGATCTGCCAGGTGGTAATAATCGATTTAACGGATCATAAAGAAAAGGATCTTCTAATATACCAAATTTTATAAATACAGGTGCAAGAAGAGCTATGATTCCAACCAGCGAAACAAAAATTAAGCCTATAAGCATATTTGGATTTCTCCATAGGGCATTTCCCATACCTATATACCAAGGAATTTTAGGTCGTAACCCCTGAAATTGAATATCCTGTGCTTCTGATTTTGTGCTCATTATGAATCGTACCTTATCCTTGGATCTACAAATACATACATAACATCAATAATTAAATTAACCATCACGTAAATCATAGCCACAATTAGAATAGTGCTTTGAATAATCTGGAAATCTCTTTGCGCAATTGATTCTGTAATTAATCTTCCCATGCCAGGTATCGCAAATACAGTTTCTGTTATAACAACACCGCTAATAAATCCGGCTATACTGAATCCAATAACTGTAATTACTGGATTTGCAGCATTTCTAAATGCATGTCTTAGCAATACTATTGTTTCCCCTAATCCTTTTGCCCTGGCAGTTCTAACATAATCTTCTTTAAGAACTTCAAGCATAGTAGCTCTGGTCATTCTTGTTATTAAAGCTGATCCGGCGAATCCTAAAACAAAAGAAGGAAGGAGCAAATGATAAATATATTGCCCAAAATCTTCACTCATATATACATAGCCCCCCGCGGGAAACCAGGGTAATTTCACAGCAAAAAGGATGATAATAACATACCCTAATGCAAAATAAGGAACAGCATAACCAGTCAAAGCCAAAATCATAACAATTCGATCAAATATNGAATTCATTTTCCACGCAGCCAANACACCTGCCGGAATAGATACNACAATAGANATTGTCAGGCTTATTANNGCTAATGACAAAGTNGGTTCNACTCTGTCCATAATNANTTTTGAAACTTTATGTCCAGAAAAAATAGATTCNCCAAAATCACCGACGGCAACACCNGATACGAAATTCCAAAACTGTACNGGAATAGGATCCAAAAGNCCCATAGNTTCCCGCATAGCCTCAACCTGNTCNTANTCTGCATCTTCTCCAGCCATAATAGCTGCAGGNTCACCAGGTGCCAGATGAATGATTGAAAATACTACTACTCCAACAATTGCCATTGTGGGTAAAGCTGCAAGTAATCTTTTTATTATATATCTTTGCATATTTATATCTGAAAAATAGTAGTGTCAATAGTATATATAGATAGTATAAATAATCAACATTTTTTTTGCATGAAAAAGCCGCCGATTTTAAATCATCGGCGGCTTTTTACTTATGACCTATATTAAATATCTATTCGATATTTTTTATTTGTCCATCCATGTATTTGTTAAACGAGTTGAAATCGCATAATCATGAGGGCCATTNGTTGTAGCTCTCCATACATGGTACACATTACTCTGACCTGGTGAAATATGAGTTACCTGATCATAGTAAGATTCCTGCACAGCATCAAGAACTTTCTTTCTGCCGGCATCGGTTGTTTCTTTAGTATACTGAGCCTGTAAGTCAATAATAGTCTGGTTTGTATGCCATCCATATGTCTTAGGGCTTAAGTACCAGTTCATAACTGGGTTNTTACTTGGAACNCCACAACAACCAGTGTGGAATATATCCCAAGCATCTTTATTCTGTCTAATTGTAACAGCAGTTGCCCAGTCAGTCATTGTCATATTGATTAGNAAACCAATTTCNCTGATTCTTGCTATATTAATCAAAGATCGGTCTCTGTGTGACTGATAGGAAGTGTTACTAACCATTTCAATTGTATCAGAAGCTAGATCCCATCCGGATTCCGCTGCGAATTTATCTCTGTACTCTTTAGCAAGAGTTAAGTTTGCCTGATTATATAATGCTTTATTAGCATCACTTTCACCAGGTGTTCCGCAAAGGAAAATAGCATGACAAACAGACCATAATTCTTTTGGTCCGTGAACAGCCATTAATTTTTCAGCATCTTGTGCTGCCTGTATGGATCTTCTAGCGTTAAGATATTTGAAAGGGGATTTAGTGTGATTTAACAAAAGGATTGGAGTACCAGGAGCTGCAACTAACATTTTCATATTAGGGTCTGCTGCTAAATCTGGATACTGTTCGGATGCACCTGATGTAGCATAGTCGATTTTACCTGTTTTCAAACCAGCAAGTAATGTGGTTTTATCAGGAACCTCAACTACGTTAACTCCGTCAACCCATACGGATTCACCTTCAGGAACGTTACCTACCCAACCTTGATGTGCCTCATATTCAAATCTGTATCCAGGTACCCATTTCTTAAGTACATAAGGACCAGATGAAATATAAGTACTTCCATCATAACCATCCTGTGATACACGAGAGTGCGCATCTGTGCCTTTCGCTACAGCTGCTTTCATTATAAATGGAGCTTCAGAGAATCCCATTGATAATGCAGGATATGGTTCTTTAAGATTTAATGTTAATGTTTTAGCATCTACTACAGTTAAACTCNNATCAGAGAAGTTACCTTCTACAGATCTCTTAAACATCTGTATTCCAGCTGTAATTCTATCAGCCCATCTAAATGCTGATTGCTGTACATCTGTAGCAGTTACTTTTGATCCGTCATGGAACTTCATACGGTCACTAAGTTTAAAAGTCCATAGCAAGCCATCTGATGATTGCTCCCATGAATCAAAACCATTGTTCTGATATTGATACTTAGTATCTAACCTTTGCAGGCTATCGTATACCATTTGTGAACTTCTCCAAGTAACAGTCGCAGTTGTCCATACTGGATCAATAGCTTTAACTGGAGCTTCTAATGCCCAGATTAAAGTACCACCTTTCTTTACGCCAGTTGTTTCTTTAGCTTTAACAACAGCACCAGGAGTTGGGGCAATTGGCTGTATTGGTGATGCGCTTACTGCACCGGCACCAACAGTTGGTTTAACAGGTTGTACTTGTGCTTTAGCTGTGTATGTTGCAGCTGCTGCTGCTTCTGGAGCTGCTGCTGCTGCAGGAGCTTGAGGAGCTGCAGGTGCTGCAGATTGCGCTGCAGGTGCTGCCGCTTCACTCGAACATGCAAAAGCAAGAGCAAAAACAAGAGCTAAAGGTAAAAGTTTGAAATATTTCATTCGAACCTCCTAACTAATTGGTCTCAGAATAAACTTCCTAGACCTTGTTTCTAAATTATTATTATTAAAATTCAAATAAAAAGAAAAGTAAGAAACCCCACCGGACTCCCACGGTTCAAAAAATTTGTAGTTATTAATTTACAAGTGTTAGGTTATATTGTCAACTTATATTCTATTTTTTTAGGCTTTAATAAGTTATTTTGGACAATAGTGNACAAATAAAGTATTTTTTTTATTTTTTCAACACTTAATTACATGAATTTACATTCTGTTTATACATTCTAAATAATATAACGTCCCCTTCATCTTCATCNGAATGNAGTCCAATTACNTACAANTTATCATTANCCATTTTTATNTCAGTAAATATTTCGTTTTTACCTGCATCAAATNTAAACACTCCCTGATTCCCAAAAGATAAATCTAAATTTGCTTTATTATCTATCATTATTAATGCAGCATCTTCATTTTTGTTATTTTTAATTGTACCTGCTAAAAGTATCTGATGATCATTAATAATATGAATACTGGTTGAAATTGAATCTGATTTGAAATCAGAGAAAATTTTTGTTCCATTTTTACCAAAATTCTTATCAATCTTGCCTTCAAGATCAAATTTAGTAACCAATATATTAAAAGTTACCAAATTATCTATAAAACCAGATGCGTAAACATCATTACCATTAATATCTAAATCATATATAAGTCCGGGAGGACTAAATTTCCAGACTTTTAATCCGTTATCCCCAAATGAGGTGTCTAAAGTCCCGTCTGATTTTATTTTTGCAAAAGCAACTTTAGGAGTNGCNCCNGAATTACTGGATCCTCCTATAATTAAATCTCCTTCATGAGTTTTTTCNGCTGNNTAAGCAACATCATCNCTCATTCCAAAATCAATCCAAACTCTACCTATATCATTAAATGTANAATCTAAATTACCATCATAATCATATCTNGCAACAGCAAAATCATCATCNTTNCCATTACTAGCTCTNCCAATNGCATAAAAAGTTTTTTCATCATTTNNAATTAATTTATTTATAGCATCATCNCTNTANCCAAAATCTGTAATNACTTTCCCTTNTCCTCCAAATGANTTNTCCAAAACNCCGTTANCATTAAATTTTGCAAGTGAATAATCAAATAATACTGTCCCTANATCNANNCCGTGATTCGATCTGCCACCTATTATNATTTTATTNTNATCAGTTAAAAGTAACTGATTACCTTCATCTATACCTGCATCAATATCAAACATCATATGNCCATTGTCANTAAATTTANTATCTAANTTTCCATCANAATTAAATTTAAGTAATAAATAATCAGTTGGATCATGCATTTTACTTGTAGTACCNNNNACATATATNTCACAATTTTGANTTACNTCTANTGANTGNGGGACTTCNTAAAATCCAAAATCAAATATNNCNAANNTTGAATTATACAAATCATAATCAAANGTTTCCTGATCTTNTNAAANCTGNCAACTANAACAANTTAANATTAATATAATTATGTNTATNACAGTTTTNATCATATAATTCTCTTGATANAATCCTATAAATAAAATTATTAATTAAAATAAACCNATGGCAAAATTATTAAATATTGTTGATACAACAAATATTCTAGCAAGAACAACACTNTCATTCATATTATCTGCAATACTTAGTTTTATTATTTTTCCTATTAGTTTTATAGCTTTNATAGGAATTTTTGGTNTAAATNCAATNAATTTTGAATATATAACACCATTATTAATAGGNTCCTGTGCTTTTTTTGGAAATTTCTTTTCNTGGNTGAAAAGTGATTACAAGCTTNTAAATTACAAATGGTTAACAGGATTAATAATCGTATCTATATTATCTGCNTATATAGGNAGTGTAAAAGGAATGAATGCNGAAAGATCTATNCTGCCTTTAGGTGTTCCTGAATTAAGAGATACATTTATTTGGTGCACATTATTAACAAGTCTATGGAGTNCTCTTTATTGGNGCNTAATGAAANTANTTAANAAAACAGTNAGATTATAACTGTCTTAATCTTGGNTCTAATTTATCTCTTAACCAGTCACCCANAAAGTTCAGTGACATCACAACCAAGAAAATAGCAANTCCTGGGAAAAATGATCCCCACCATGATGAANTTAAATATTCNTTTTCTTCNGAAACCATTAATCCCCAAGCCGGNGTNGGTGCAGGNATTCCNGCNCCCACAAAACTTAAAGTTGCTTCAGTTANTATTAACTGCCCAACTCTTAAGGTNGCCACAACAATAATTGTGTTAAACACGTTTGGCAATATATGTTTTACTATAATTCTTGTTGTTGATGCCCCTGCAACTTTTGCCAGTGNAACATAATCTCTTGTTTTAAGTGANAATACTTCTGCTCTTACATATCTTACAAAGCTTGCCCATGTAAATAACGCCAACAAAATCATAACAGTTTGAACACTTGGCCCTAATACAATTGCAGCAATTAAAGCCANTAATACAAATGGCAACGCAAGCCAGACGTCAACAAGTCTCATAATGAATTCATCAATAAATCCACCGGCATAACCTGCAATTAATCCTAAAGTGGATCCTACCAAAACCCCGCTAGCTAAAGAGATAACTACCACAAAAAGTGAAATCCGAGCTCCATGAATAATTCTACTAAAAACATCACGTCCAACGTGATCTGCCCCTAAAAATTTACCCTCTGCTCCATTTTCCATCCATGAAGGTGGAGCATTTCTGAGTTTTAAAGTTTGAGCAGTTGGTGATTCTGGTGCCAGTAGCGGAGCAAATATTCCTGTAAAAAGTAAAATAGCTAATATTGCTACCGGAATAATCGGCCATCTTCTAAAAGCATTCCATATTTTGACAGGATGAATTTTATTTAATACTGATATT
>NZNN01000059.1 GCA_002694895.1 Chloroflexota bacterium | reverse complement strand
TAATAAATTATGGATAATATGTTTAATATAAATTAGGCTCGGCTAATTTCAAGGAATTTTGAAATTGCTTTGATATGATCGTCAGGAAATTCCATTCCGTTATTCATAGTGTTTACAGAAAAGTGAGTTGCTCCTAATTTTGACCAACCGGTGATCTCATTTTCAATATCCTTATCTGATAATCCTTTTAGAGATATTACACTTTCTATCCCAATATCATCGATGCTTCTATTTTCTTCCTTAAGATAGCCAGTGAGTTTATCAATTATGATTTTATTTGAATCGTTTGGTTTTCCAACCGCCATCCAGCCATCACCTATTTTCGCAATTCGTTTTAGTACGAGTTCGTGTGCTCCCCCAAACCAAATCGGGATGGATTTTTTAAATGGAAGTGGGTTAAGGCCTGCATCAGTAATTCGATGATATTTTCCTTCAAATGTGATTGATTCTTCCGACCATAAAGCTTTGAGTAATTCAACTTGTTCTTCTGAACGTTTTCCTCTATTAGTGAAATTTTCACCGAGAGCTTCATATTCAACTGAGTTCCAACCTATGCCCACACCTAGTCGCAGTCTTCCATTAGAGAGGAGATCAACTGTGGCCGCCTGTTTTGCAACCAGAGCAGTCTGCCTTTGGGGAAGAATAATAACTCCAGTAGCTAATTCGATTTTTTTAGTTATTCCAGCTATATAACTAAAAAGTACAAAAGGTTCATAAAAGGAATCTTTGAGTTGGTAAGTACCTTTCCATTCTGGNCGGCTTTTTGTATTAGCTCCCAGAATATGATCGAAAGCAAGTATATGATCTAAACCCATGGACTCCACTGCCTGAGCATAATGTTTAATAGCACCAGAATCTTTTCCGGCTTCAGTTTGTGGAAACACTGCTCCTATACGCATNGAATTATCCTCATATTTATCCTTATCCCTTNAGTATCACATATTAATGGACATCTGTTCAATAGTGGATTCCAATACATGTATGATAAAACTCTAAAAATCTGCTACTGATCCATCATGTGAGATAGGCGTATCCAATATTTTCTCNTGAAAAGGATATTTTGNTATANCATCTTCATTAAGTGTTACACCTAGNCCAGGACCATCTGGTACTAATAAATATCCTTTTTCTAATTTTAAAGAATTTAATAATAATTCACTTTTAGGNGGNTCAGATTCNCCTGTATATTCCTGTAATGCAAAATTTGGTATACATGCATCCAATTGAACACANGCAGCTGTNCTTANAGGACTAAGAGGATTGTGAGGAATTACTTTTACATGNTAAGATTCAGCCATAGATGCAACTTTTTTTGAACCNGTAAGACCNCCGCATAAACATACATCTGGNCTAACATAAGCACAACTTCTNTTTTCTAGAAGTTGTTGATATTCAAATATTGTTGTGAATCTTTCCCCGGTAGCAATCGGTATATTGCATAATTGTTTGATATCTGCCATAAGAGCAGGGCTATCAGGTAACATTGGATCTTCATAAAAATATGGATTTAAGGGTTCTAATCTTCTACCCAAGGCAATTGATTCAGCCGGATTCATTTGTCTGTGTATTTCCACACAAATATCTATATCTGGACCTACAGTCTCTCTTACGGCTGTTACTCGTTCTACTGCTTCATTTGCCCATTTAGAATAAGTTTTATGTAACCAATGTTTTGGGCCAAATGCACTAAATCTTACAGCTGTAAACCCTTCACTNACTGCTTTTTTTGCATCTTCAGAAAGTATTTCNGGAGTATCTCCATTAACATGAATATANCATCTTACTTTATCNCTTACTTTGCCACCCATTAATTCATANATNGGNACACCNAATCGTTTTCCTTTAATATCCCAAAGTGCTATATCTATAGCAGACAATGCTCCATTTATTATTGATCCCATAAAATGAGAATTACGATAAAGGTATTGATAATGATGTTCTATGAAATTTGGGTCTTTTCCTATCAAATAAGGTTCACACACTTTTAACATTGTTTCNGTTGGTTTTTGCCAACCATGAACACCTGCTTCTCCAATGCCTACTGTGCCATCTTCACAAAAGATTTTTAATATTAACCAACGGGACCATAAAATTGTCTCAATTTTTTCAATTTTAGTAGATTTCATTNAATAGCTCTCTAATATATTTATTGTATAACAATTTTCTTTAAAAAATCNGAATTATCATTAAAATTTAATGCCTCTTTCATGCTAATTTTATTTATTACAAAAAAGGCTTTATAATAATTTGATGATTAAAGATAAGTATTTTGAGAAATTAAATCAATTTATCAAAATAATGTTATATGAATTTAGAAGATTCTTGAAAATTATTATTGTANTTTTNCTGGGAGTTTTAATTGGTGGTTTTTTACTATTGATTTTATCTAATATAGCATTAGGGACAACAAGATGATATATGAAGGTATTAAATGANAATTGTAAATCTATGTTATCTCTAGTGCAGGGAACCAAATACTTTAATTGAAAAAAATAAAAAATAGTTTTAAGATTGCATCATGGGAAAATTATTAGTTCATATTATTACAGGTGTAGAAAACCCAAGCAGATCTGTACTCGGTTTTTTGGTGGCTAAGACAGCATTAGAAGATGGACATGAAGTTTNTGTATTTTGNGCAGGTGATGGTGTTACTTCTTTNCATGAAATTACAACTAATGAAATGCAAGGCGTAGGATTAGGTACATTATCTGAGCACTTATCAGCTTTAAAAGATGGAGGTGCAACTCTTTACGCTTCAGGAAAGTCAGCAAAAGCTAGAGGTATAAATCCAGAACAGTTAGAATCTTTGGGATTTACCCCTGCAACACCAAATATGCTTATCGATCTTTGTTTTGATGCAGACAGAACTATTGTTTATTAAATTAAACTTTTACAGCTAAATGTTTAATAAAGTAATTTAATTTTATTTGTTAATTGTTAATTAATTATTAACTCANAATGTGTATAATAATTANATGACCGAAATAGAAATAATTGAAATAAAAAAAGATTGTTGCAATGATTGTAAATGTTATCCAAATTGTTGTAGCGATTGTAAGTGTGAGNCTGATTAGTTGACTAGGTTGTTACTTACATTNATTAGTAATTTAAATTTTCATTTATAAAAAATATTTAGACCTGTTTTGTAAATGTAGAGTAGGGCATCATTTTCTGTAGAGAGAATGNCTAAAAAGGAAGGTTAATTATGGTTCTTGACAAACAATCCCANGCATTATTAAAAGAAATGAAAGAACAAAATTTACCTCCTGTAAATACANTTTCACCAAAAGAATCAAGACAACAATTTGACTTACGACCTCGTTTACCTGGCCCAAAATTACCAAAAGTAAGATATATTAGTGTTCCGGTTAATGGGATTAATATAAATTGTAGAATGTATATCCCTGATACTAAAAAAAAATTACCAATTCTTGTATGGTTTCATGGCGGAGGTTGGGTATTAGGTAATGTTGATGGATCTGATGGAGTAACACGACATTTAGCTAATGGTTCTGGTTGTGCTGTATTATCTGTGAATTACAGGCTTTCTCCGGAAGTAAAGTTCCCCGGACCACTAAATGATTGTTACGGGGTTACCAAGTGGGTTTATGAAAATGCTAAAGATCTAAATATTGATAAGAATAGAATTTCTGTGGGAGGNGATAGTGCTGGTGGAAATTTAGCCGCAGCAGTTTGTTTAAGAGCTAANGATGAAGGAGAAATTCCTTTAGTTTCACAATTGTTGNTTTATCCCTGTGTAGATACAGATTTTAANCGATCTTCATATAAAAAAAATAAAGATGACTATGCATTGACAGCCACAGCTATGAAATGGTTTTGGGAACAATATATAAATTCAAAATCAGATATGCTTAATCCTTATGTATGTCCTTTAAAATATAGTGATCATTCAGGATTACCTCAGGCTTGTATAATACTTGCAGAGCATGACCCTTTATATGATGANGGAGTTGAATATCATAAAAAATTAACCAGTTCTAAAGTTAATTCAAAATTAATTAAATATCGTGGAGTTATGCATGGTTTTTATTCTAATATTGGAATATTAGATAAAAGTCAGAAAGCAATGGATGCTTCATGTGAATATTTACAATCGGTTATGTTTTAAACTAAGGAGTTTAAAATGACAACAAAATCACACCATGATTCAAGAAATATTGATCAGTCAATAATTAATTATGATGCAATCATTGTAGGTGCTGGTTTTGGAGGCATGTATATGTTACACAGCCTTAATAAGCTGGGATTAAAAACTTTGATTTTAGAAGAAGGAAAGGGAGTAGGAGGAACATGGTATTGGAATCGATATCCAGGAGCTCGATGNGATGTTCAAAGTATAGAATATTCTTATTCATTTTCTGATGAGCTTCAACAGGAATGGGAATGGTCTAGTAAATATTCTACTCAACCTGAGATACTGGAATATGCAAATCACGTTGCAGATAGATTTAATCTTAGGGAACATATTAGATTTAATGAAAGAGTATTATCTGCTGAATATGTAGAAAATTCTAAAATATGGAAATTAGAAACTAATTCAGGAAAAATATATNAATCACGGTACTGTGTTATGGCTACCGGATCACTTTCTTCAATAAATAAACCAAAGTTTGCAGGAATAGATTCCTATACAGGTGATTGGTATATTACTGGAAAATGGCCTCATGAAAAAATAGACCTATCAGGGAAAACAGTAGGAATTATTGGTACCGGGTCATCAGCAGTTCAATCAATACCTATACTTGCTGCAAATTCTAAACATCTTACAGTTTTTCAAAGAACAGCAAATTATTCTATTCCTGCTAATAATAAACCATTAGACCCTGAGGAGATTAGATATGTAAAAGATAATTATTCTTCAATAAGAGAAAAACAAAGACAAGGTAGGGCAGGTGTAGCTTTTACTAATATGGGAACAAAAAGTGCTTTAGAAGTTTCGAAAGAAGAAAGATTAAATGAATATCAGAAACGATGGGATACGGGTTATAGTGGTTTTATATCTGCTTATACAGATATAGGTATAAATAAGGAGGCAAATGAGACTGCTGCTGAATTTGTCAGATCTAAGATTCGCGAAATAGTAAATGACCCAGTAAAAGCCGAAATACTTTCTCCCAAAAATGCTATAGGTTGTAAACGTTTATGTGCTGATACAAATTATTTTGAAACTTATAACAGAGAAAATGTTTCATTGATAGATGTGAATGAAACCCCTATAGAGTCTTTGGTCCCGGAAGGTGTAAGGACAACAGAAAAAATCTTTAATCTGGATGTTGTTGTATTTGCAATAGGATTTGATGCTATGACTGGCGCTCTTCTTTCAATAAATATAAAAGGTAAAAATGGAAAGCAACTTACAGACAAGTGGTCTGATGGCCCAAGATCCTATTTAGGTTTATGTATTGAAGGCTTTCCTAATATGTTTACNATTACTGGCCCAGGAAGCCCTTCTGTTTTAGGTAACATGATGGTTGCNATTGAACAACATGTTGAATGGATAACAAAGTGTATTAAAGACATGGAATCTGATAATAAAACTGAAATTGAAGCTCAGGAAGATGCTGAGAACGAATGGATGGATCATATTGAAGAAGTAGCAACTCATACACTTCGATATAGTTGTAATTCTTGGTATGTTGGAGCAAATGTACCTGGGAAGAAAAGAGTTTTTATGCCATATATTGGGGGTTATGATGTATATCGTGAAAAATGTAATGTTATTGCTTCTCAACAATATTCGGGATTTCTCAGAAGTTAATTTTTAAAATATTTTTTATAATTAATTCATCATGATTAATTGGCATAAAAAACTTTTGAATAATATTGAGAATAAATTTTGTATTTATCATTTTTTGGTTAGATAATATTATTATGAATAATGCAATTATAACCTGTCCGGAATGTGAATTTAGTAAAAAAGAAATAATGCCTTCAAATCAATGTATTGTTTTTTATGAATGTGAAAATTGTTTTTCTATATTAAGACCATTAAAAAATGATTGTTGTGTTTTCTGTTCATATTCAGATGTTCAATGCCCTCCAGTAAATAATAATGAATAAAAAGATTGTANTTGAATAATCAGTAGAACCTAAAATTTCTTATTATATTTATTAATTTGATTCAATTTGAATTTGACTTAATGTTTATAATTAATTATGAATAAATTGTNTCTTTCGTTACTATTAATATTGCTTCTTTTTGCATGCTCNGGTTCTAATGATGAAATTTCTGAAATTCAAAAGCCATTAGAATCATCTGGAGATGAAAAAANANCTGGAGATGAAAAAAGATCTGGAGATGAAAAAAGATCTGGAGATGAAAAAAGATCTTCTGGGAAGCAAAGTGATGATAACAAACAATCTTCACAACCTTCAACATTAATTAATTTTAATCAAGATGGATACGACAGGGATTGTATGATAGAAAGTCTTGGTCCTCAAAAAACTNATGAGATTTATGAGTCTAATAAAATCGATCCAGAGTTAATGTATCAGATAAATGTTTGTGAATTATCTGGAGATGANAAAAAATCTACGGGGAAACAAAGAGACGATAATAGGCAATCTTCACAACCCTCAACATTAATTGATTTTTATCCACAAGGATATAATAGAAATTGTATGATAGATACTCTTGGATCAGAAAAAGCTTATGAGATTTATGAGTCNAATAAAATCGATCCAGAGTTAATGTATCAGATAGCTGGCTGTGAATTATCTGAAGATGAAAAAAAATCTATGGGAAGACAAAATGGTGGTGATAAAAAAAAATTCTCAAGCTTCTTCATTAATTAATTTCAATCCACATGGATACAATAGAAATTGTATAATAGACACTCTTGGACCGGAAAAAACTTATGAGATATATCAGTTTAATAAAATCGATCCAGAGTTAATGTATCAGATAGGCGTTTGTGAATTATCTGAAGAAGATAAAAAATTTCTGCAAGGCCAGGCCGGNGCTGATACAAAATATTCACAAACTTCCACATTAATTAATTTCAATCCAGATGGATATAGCAGAGAATGTATTGAAGACACTCTTGGATCGGAAAAAACTTATGANATTTATCAGTCTAATCAATTCCAATCTGAATTAATGTATNAAATAGAGAATTGTAAAATTTCAGATTCTGATAATCGTGGTGATTCATCAAAAGAAACCATTAAACAGCTTATTCAAAGATTATACATACCAAAAACTTTGGTTACATCTAAGGTATTAGAAGCAAATAATCAGTCATGTGCTGTGATAAAAGATAATAAAAAATTACACAGTACTNTGAATTTCAATTGGCAGTCTATTCCAGTAAATTCTGGTGAGGTTGCAGATTTCATAGTTTCTCCAAATGATCCGTCAGTTGTATATCTTGGAATACAGGAAAATACCCATAGTATTTATAAATCTATAGATGGTGGCAAAAATTGGAGTCGTATTCATCAATTTGACCATACAAAAACTCTTAATATTCATCCAACAAATCCCGATATATTTTTNTACGGAGATTCACAGCAGATATGGAGAACAGAAAATGGAGAAGATTTCACTAAAAGTTTTCAATCTAAATATGCTGCGGGACCTGCAGATACATCATGGTCTTCAATTGCTTTTTTCCCTGGAGATCCATCTCTTGTGATTGCTAGTATAAAAGGAAGATATCCAAGGGGAGATTCTGGGGGAGGAGAAATATATGTTTCTAAGGATGGTGGAAAAACTTTCAAAGAGTTAAATGTAAAATTACCTGTTACAACAGTTTTGTTATTCGATCAGACAGATTCAAACAAAATATTNATTGGTACTGANGAAGGAGTATTATTATCNGANGATTTTTTNAAATCATCTNANAANATTTTATCCGTTANAGGAGTTACTTCATTAAATACATTGGATGGTAAAAAATTAATTGCCACTTCTATTGATGGTATACATATTTCTGAGGANGGTGGTAANAATTGGATTANTGGAAAAGGANTAGATAAAACANTTTTTTTACGAGCATATGAAATACCTCAAAANAGAAATATAATATGGGCAACTACCAGTAAAGGAATAGCAATTTCCAGGGATGCTGGTTATAACTGGGAATTAAATCANCCTGATGAAATTCCAATAAATGTAAAAGCTTTAGCAGTTTTTCCAGATAATCCTGATAAAGTTTTAGTTTCTACAGATTCATTTCGCTGGGATGTTCGTTTAAATCAATTATTTGTACAAGGATTACTAAAAAATCAGGGAATATATATGACTTATGATTCAGGGAAATCATGGGAAAAATCAAATGATGGACTACATTTACATGATCTTGAAACAATTTTATCNAGCCCAGTTAACCCTGATGAATTATGGACAGGTCAGCAGGCAGCAAGAGGAATGTATAAATCGACAGACGCTGGGAAAAACTGGGAATTATTTGCTAATTATTTGTCTCACTATCCTATGAAAATTCTATACTTTCCCGGATATAGTAATTCAATGATTGCTACAAGTAGTATGTACTATTCTGTAA
The DNA here is from genome assembly GCA_002694895.1 of Chloroflexota bacterium. Lineage (GTDB taxonomy): Bacteria > Chloroflexota > Dehalococcoidia > Lucifugimonadales. Next base: position 841 of record NZNN01000059.1, on the reverse strand, counting down.
TGGGATTTAGTTATGATAGCGGCAATACATGGACTATGTTGTCTGCAAAAACTTTTTTAGATTTGGTAATGAGAGGAATTCATTCTACGAAACAAACGTTTACTAAATTAATTGTAGATAAAGCTAGAGATGATGATAGCCCGAAAGGCAGCATTCATTTACATGGACTGGCAGTTAATCCAAAAAATATAGATGAAATTTTTGCAGGTTCTGTATCAGACCCTTCAGTATTTACAGATGTGGCACTTAGAGGTGTGCATTTATTTAAATCTAAAGATGGCGGAGAAAACTGGGTAACTATTGGTGAAGGACTTCCATTTACTTCTAATTCTTCAATAAGAGATATACAAATCTCACCTTCTGAACCTAATATTATATATCTTGGTCTTTCAGAAATGGAAGCTGAGGATGGTAATGGAATATGGAAATCTATAGATGGAGGAGATAAATGGGTAAGAGCAAATAACGGGATGCCCGACTCTAATAGTGTGCAAGCTCTTTACATACACCCAGATGATGCTAATTTAGTAATTGCAGGAACAAATGATGGAATATTTATTACCACAGATGGTGGCTTAAATTGGATTAAAAAACTTAATTATAAAATTCTAGATCTTTCTGCTTTGATTACAGAACCTAACATTGTATATGCAAGTGGCAGAGATGGTGCATGGGTAAGTACTGATTTTGGGAATACATGGGTATCAATATTAAATGATTCAGTACATAACAATAAACCAAAAGGAAACGTTGCTGAAGTATATTATTCAGGTTTTCAATCTGGTCGTATGAAAATGTATATCAGTGCAATTGAAGCTAATTGCAATGGTAGTAAAGTTTA
>NZNN01000058.1 GCA_002694895.1 Chloroflexota bacterium | reverse complement strand
TCAAATATAACTGAACTTAATTTTCGACCCAAAGCATTATCTACTCTATCAAAAATATCTTTTGAAGTTTTAAATTCAAGTAAATCTTTTCCCATTCCTACTTTTTGACTCCCTTGTCCAGGGAAAACAAAAGATATTCCAGAATCATATTTATTTGATTGAGTAATGTTTGTCATAATATTACTAAATATCTAATACCTGTCTTTCTTTATACATTCCACATTCAGGGCAAACAGCATGTGGCACTATATAAGCTCCACAACTTGGTTGCTTACATTTTGTCAATGGTACATTTTTAATACCAAAATGAGAAGCTCTGTCTTTTTTTCTTTTTCTAGAAGATTTTTTCTTAGGTAATGGTGCCATATTTAAATCCAAAATACATATTACATTAAATAACAAGTTTAACAAACTATTTATCAAATCATAATTTACATATTTTATTACAAACAGGTTTCATAGGAGACGTAACAAAAATATATTCTCTCAAGCACTCTTTTAAGCTTAAATGGTTAGAATCATCTATGATGAAATTATCGTCAAATTTATCATCAGTAAAATAATCATATCTATATTCTTCATCTATATTAATATCCATACAAACATCTAATTGGCTTAAACATCTTATACAATCCATATTTATAACTATTTTCAATGACCCCACTACCCAAACACCTTTATCAGTTTTAATTAATTTAAAATTTCCTGATTTAATTTGCACTAAACCTAAATCAGAATATTTTAAATTCACTGAGTCTATAAACCATTCACGATTACTTCCTATCTTTTCATTATTTAAACTAGATACGTTGTAGTACATTTGTTACCCGAAATTAAGATAATATATAATTTAAATTTACAAATATTAAATCATTTAAATGAAATTAAGTCTTCTACAACCTGGGGAAATATTACTTGACTCTGAAATATTTCTAAGCGAAAACATATTAAATAATTACATGAAAAGTATTAGCCATAATAATACTAGTCTAAAAACACGATATGCACCCAAATTATTTCCAACTGCAATAATTTTTGGAGAAATATTCAAATTATTCGAATTACCTGAAGGGACAATACATCTTTCTCAAAAAATAACTAATTCTATGCCTATATTACAAAATTCCAAAATGCATACAATAGCTAAAATAACTAAAAATACTATAAGAGGTGGAAATAGAATTTTAACACTGGAAATCAATATATATGATCAAAACAAAAATAGTTATTGTGAATCAATAGCAAATTTATTAGTACAAAAAGAAAAATGAATAAATTTTCATGCGGATATAAATTAAAATCCATAAAAAATAAAATAATACAATCAAATGTTAATAATTATGCCAAAGCCAGCGGAGATTTAAATCCTATACATTTAAATGAATCATTTGCTAAGAAAAGTATATTTAAAAACACTATTGCTCACGGGATGATGATAGGCGGTATTCTATCTGAAATGTTATTTGGTGAATATGGTGATTTATGGCTATCAAAGAGTTCAATAGACATAAAATTCAAAGCACCTGTTTATATGAATGAAGAAATAACCACATATGGCGAAGTAATTAAAAATGAAGATAATAAACTGAAAATTGATTTGGTAGTTCAGAAAAATAATGGAACAGAGGTCATAAAGGGCTTCGCTATAATTGAATTTTGATATATCATTCGTAAAAATACTTATATAAAAAAAAGGAAATAATCTTGGCAGATAAAACCATAAATTTAGCAATTGATGCAATGGGAGGAGACAATGCGCCATTTGAAATTATCAAAGGTGCTGTATTATCTGTACAAAATAACAATAAAATTAATATTTTACTTGTAGGAGACGAAATACAAATAAAAAATTCATTAAGTCAACTAGGGCCAGAAGCATTAGAATCTATAGAAACTAATAGAATCACAATAATACCTTCAGAAGGGGTCATCAAAGATGGAGATCAACCAGTTATAGCATTAAAGAAAAACCCTAAAGCATCTATAGTTATCAGTGCTTATTTGGTTAAAAATGGTCAAGCTGATGGATTAATTTCTATGGGTTCGACTGGTGCTTCAATGGCAGCATGTGCTCTTACAATGGGTATCATTAAAGGTATAGAAAGACCTACAGTAGGTGGTCCAATAATTGGAAATTCNCCCAATACNGTTGTNCTTGATATTGGAGCAAATGTAGATTGTAANCCATCTCAATTAGTTACTTTTGCTNTACTTGGATCTGTATATGCAAAACTAACATTTAATATCANCAATCCAAGAATAGGGATATTAAATGTAGGTTCAGAANAAGGTAAAGGTAATAAATTAATAAGAGATACTTATGATTTACTTAAAAATACANANCTNNNTTTCATAGGAAATATTGAACCTCAAGACTTATTCCATAATAAAGNNGAAGTGGTTNTTTGTGATGGNTTTGTAGGGAATATATTATTAAAAATCTTAGAATCCTCTGGANATTTAATTGAACATTTTNTNTATGAAGAATTGCAAAATAAAATTTCTGAAGATTTACTGAATGTAATATCTACAAAAGCCTTAAATTTATTTAATGTTGGAGAAACATATGGCGTTGCTCCTCTATTTGGCGTAAATGGAATTGCTGCGCTAGGTCACGGAAAAGCGTCACATAAAACTATAATCAATGCTATAGAAAGTATTATTGTATGGATAGAAAATGATTTAATAAATGAAATGAATAAAGAAATTGAAAAATTACAAAACAAANAATAATAATGAATAATATAAAAAATAAAAATGCTTTAATTACTGGGGCATCAAAAGGTATAGGAAGAGCTATTGCTATTGAATTAGCCAAACAAGGAGTCAATGTAGCTATAAATTATAATAAATCTAAAAAGGAAGCTGAGNAAATCTCCAGCGAATTAATTAATGAATACAATGTTAAATCAATAATATTGAAAGGTGATGTTAGTAACAAAGAAGATTGCAATCTTCTAGTCCAAGAATCTATAGCAACTTTTGGCAACTTGGATATATTAGTAAACAATGCAGGAATAATTGATGACAATCTATTAATCAGAATGTCAGATGAAGCCTGGGACAGGGTTTTAAGGACTAATTTAGATAGTATTTTTTATTGTTCAAAACCTGCAATAAAATCTATGTTAAAAAAGAAATGGGGAAGAATATTAAATATAGGTTCAGTTGTAGGTATCCGAGGTAACATAGGTCAAGCAAATTATGCTTCTTCCAAAGCTGGAATGATGGGATTTACAAAATCTTTGGCTAAAGAAGTTGCAACNAGNAATATTACAGTAAATACAATAACTCCTGGATATATAAACACTGAAACTGTTGATGTTTTAAAACAAGAACAAAAAGATAATATAATGAAATGGATACCTCAAGGACACTTTGGNGAAGTAGAAGATATAGCTTACCTTGCAAGTTTTTTATGTTCTGAAAAAGCAAAATATATAACTGGGCAAATAATCAGTGTTGATGGAGGAATGGCAATTTAGTCTATCATTTATAAAACTANAATGATTAAAATATCATGAATAATCAAACAAATGAGTTCAAAACAAAAATAGCAATCGTAACTGGGGGAAGTAGAGGAATTGGAAAAGAAATTTGTCTACAATTTGCCAAACAGGGCTCAAATATAATATTTAATTACGCAAGACATCACAAGGAAGCCAAGGATACTCAAGATGAAATATTAAAGTATGGAGTTAATTGTGATGTCATAAAATGTAATTTAAATGAAGAACAACAAATAATTAATTTCTTTAAAGAAATTAATTCCAAATATAAAAAAGTGAATTATCTAATAAATAATGCTGCATCAGGTGTNCAAAAATTAGCTTCTGAACTTCAAACTAAGCATTGGGACTGGACATTAAATATTAATGCTAAAGCTCCCTGGCTCTGCTCTGTTGAAGCATCAAAACTTATGAAAGATGGAGGCTCAATAATTAATATTTCGAGTTTAGGTTCGAAAAAAGTTTTACCATATTATTTTTCAGTAGGAACATCAAAAGCAGCGTTAGAAACAATAACAAAATATTTAGCTGTTGAATTTGCAGAGAAAAAGATAAATGTAAATGCAATATCAGCAGGATTAGTTGAAACTGACGCTTTAAAAAGTTTTCCAAATAAAAAAAATATGATATNAAATTCTTTAAATAATCCTTCAGGNAGNTCTTTAACAAAGACAGATATAGCAAATCTNGNAATTTTTCTTTGCAGTAAAAAATCTGAAATGATTAAAGGGCAAACTATAATAATAGATGGGGGATATAATCTAATTTAAAGATAAACTTTTATCTCACTACCTGTATTATTTATGAAATTAAAATCAGACTCACTATCCTTAATAAAACTTTTTCTTATATAAGCCAATTTATANTCACCATTATAAAAATCAGGGGANGNATAAGATGTTATNTTTCCAATATGCTTATCTTNNTTAATTAATTCTGAATCTACTTCAGTATCACTTTTAATTAAAACTAATCTGTTTTTAACTTTAGAATACGTATCTAATCTAGCTATTACTTCCTGCCCAATATAGCATCCTTTATTAAAGTTAATATATTTTTTCAAACCTGCTTCNAGNGGATTATAATTTTCATTAATTTCTGCTGGGTATCCNGCTAAATTATTTACAATTCTATAATTATTAAATTGATCATCATTTANATACTCAACTAATTTGAAATTATGCNTATTTTGCTTAAATAATTTCAAGGTATAATCAATATCTTCNCTCGAGGCATAAATTTCATAATGACCAAAATCAAAATAATTTTTATTTACTATTAGAAGCTTAATTCTTCCATAAAGTTGCTTATTTAAAGCAATAAACATAGATTTTCCTTCAGNTAGCGACATATCAATGCCAAAAATAGAATTGATAAATGAAATAGAATTTTCACCCATAATCATAATTTTAGATTGATATTCTTTTTGATCAAGAGTAATTTCAACTTCTTCACCAAATGTATAAAAATCTATCCATTCTAAAACTTTATTTAAAGAATCTTCAGAACATCCTAAAATAATTTGCCCTTCTAAATTTAATATACTTAGCATTTCAATCATTCTGCCTTTTGGAGANACTAGCAGNGAATAAGCATGTTCCATTGATTTNAAACTTTTCANATCATTAGTAGTCAATCTATCCAATAAATCTATATTATCTTTACCTTTTACAGCAATAAANTTATATTTAGANGGNGTGTNTATTNGTACATTTAAATTTAATTCAGCTAAANTCATATATTATTATACCGAGAANGAAGTACCACAACCGCAGGTTGTTTTAGCATTTGGNTTATGAAAAACAAANCCNTTACCATTTAATCCACCTTGATANTCCAAAGTAGTNCCAGCAAGNAAAATATATGATTTTTTATCAACATAAAGTTCCANNCCATTCTCACTAATAACTTTTTCATTATCTGTAGGTTTTTCAGCTAATTCCAAAACATAAGTTAGCCCAGAACATCCCCCACCTTTCACTGCAACCCTTAAATTAGTTTTATCTTTACCCTCAAGTTGCCCAAAGCTTCTAATATGATTAACTGCATCAGATGTTATCTTTATAGTTAGAGATCCAGAATTATCTCTTTGTACAGATGGTTTGTTCATAATAATTATCAATTATTTATATATATATTATTATTATACTTATAAATCTATATTATTCCAAAAATATATTATAATAAAATATATGATGAGGTGATTGGACGATCGCTATTTTTAATAGAGGAAAGTCCGAGCTCCAATGGGAAAGGTGCCAGTTAACAACTGGTCAAGGTGACTTGAAGGAAAGTGCCACAGAAAATATACCGCTATTAATAATAGTAAGGGTGAAAAGGTGAGGTAAGAGCTCACCGCTTTATTGGTAACAATAGAGGCATGGCAAACCCCACCTGGTGAAAGATCATATAGAAAGGAAATGGATTATCCCGTATCCAAGTACTTTGGGTAGATCGCTTGAGCTTATTGGCAACAATAAGCCTAGATAGATGATCGTCAGTGTATATCACTACAGAACTCGGCTTATAGATCACCTCATTAAATCTGAGCTTCCATAAATTCTAATTTTAGCTTTTGATTCTGGGCTTGGTGCATTAGTGCGCCTGAAGAAATTGCATCTACACCATCTATTATATAATCAGATAAATTTTCTAAAGTAACACCACCAGATATTTCAATAAATATACTTTTATTTTTAGCACGGATAATATCTACACACCTTTTTGCATATTCTGGTTCCATATTATCTAATAAAATTGCATCAACTTTATAATTAAGTAAATCTAATAACTGATTTTCATTATCAACTTCTACTTGTAAAGGTAATTTCAAATTGTAATCTCTTATAATTTTATAAAAATTCTCTTTTGAAGCAACCCAGTGATTATCTTTGATTAATAATCCTGAAGATAAATCTAATCTATGATTATAACCACCTCCAATTTTAACTGCATATTTTTCCAAAAGTCTTAATCCTGGTGTTGTTTTACGAGTATCTAAAATTTTAATTCCGCTGGGATTTACTATATTTACATATTTTTTTGTTAAAGTAGCAATCCCTGATAAACGTTGTAATAAATTTAAAAGTATTCTTTCTAATTTTAATAATTGTCTTGCATTCCCTTCTAAAGTGGCAATTTTTTGACCCTTTTGTAAATCAGTCCCATCTTTTGTAAATATACTAATTTGAAAATCATCATTCAATGCATTCAGAATTTGTTCACCAGCAAATACGCATTCATCTTCACATATAATTGAACCTGAAGCATTTTTTTCAATATCAACTGTTAATTCAGTTGTAGGATCTCCATTTGGAGAATCTTCTAAAAGAAATTGCTCCAATTTAGATAAAATATAATCTTTATCTATAATATTCATCTGTTCATATAAAGGTTTATTCATATTTTACATTTAGAAAATCTATATAAAAATTATTATAAACAAGTTCTTATTATTTACCCTAGATTAATTAATATTAAATAGTCATAATTAATTTTAATTAAATAAATAGTTAAAAATTAATTAAGTTATGAAACTTAAAGAAGAAATTATTTCTTGTGATACTGTTGTCGCATTACCTAATTCCACTTCTAATAATACTACTATATTCGGAAAAAATTCCGATCGTCCGAAATTAGAATGCCAACCTTTAATACAAAAACCAAGAATAAAAAATCAAAGTAAATATACCGAATGCCAATTTATAAAAATTCCATCATCAAAAATATCCTATGCACATGTAGGTTCAAAACCTTTTTGGTGCTGGGGTTATGAACATGGATTTAATGAATATCAGGTTGTAATAGGAAATGAAGGATTAGGAACTCATGTTCCTTCATCACCTTCCCCTAAATTAATTGGAATGGAAATTGTTAGATTAGCCTTAGAAAGATCTAAAAATGCAAAAGATGCTGTAAAAGTTATCACTAATCTAGTTTCTGAATTTGGGCAAGGAGTCTTTGAAAATAACCAGAATATAAGAACCTATGATAATGGATATTTAATAGCAGACCCTAAAGAAGCATACATCATTGAAACTGCGGGCCATGAATGGGCAGTAAAACAAATAAAAGATACTGAAGGAATAAGTAATATACATTCAATTGAATCCAACTGGGATAATATATCTGATACAGCAATTAATACTGCAAAATCATTAAACCTGCATGTAGACTCTCCAAAATTAAATTTTGCAAAAACATTCTGTGATTATGATTCAAGATATGATGGAAGAGGAGAATTCAGGAGATTAAGATCATGTACATATCTTCAAAATTTAAAAAACAACATAAATATAAAAGAAGTAATATTTATATTAAAAGATCATTCAGACGGAGAAAATTCAAATATAACACAAAATTTCCTAGATTCAAGAACGATATGTATGCATTATCCAGATTCTAATTCTGATGGGAACACAGCTGCATCTTTAGTTTCTGAATTGCATTCTGATAATAGTCAATTAGATATCCATTGGACTTCTATGTATTCACCCTGCCTTGGTATATTTATACCTATATTTATAGAAGGTGAAATCCCAAAAATCTTATCTATAGGAAATCATGATTATGATCCTAAGAGCCCATGGTGGGCATTTAGATCTATTGAAGAATCATGTAGAACAGAAGGTATACTAGATAACAATAAAGCCTCTGAAATTAGAAAAATTTGGGAACCAATACAAAATAAATTTTATAAGTCTGCAAAATTAATTGCTAAAGATGCCAATCAATTAAAACAAGAGAATAAATTGAATCAAATGAATGAAGAATTAACACAATATATGCTTAAAAACACAAATACTGTACTATCTACTTTAAACGAGCTGATAAAATCAAAATCTCGAATATCTTAATAATATAAAGATGTATTTTACACAAAATGCAACTATAGGCCTCGCTTCAAAATCACCCAGAAGAATTGAATTATTAAAATCTTTGGGAATAAATTTTGATCTAATAATTAATAATAAAGCAGAGCTTAAGCCAAATAAAAATGAACTTCCAAAATCTTATTCAATAAAAACAAGTAATGATAAATTAACAAAATTATATAATGATAATAAAGAATTCATAATTGCTGCAGATACAATAATTTCTTTTCAAAACCAGATTTTCGGTAAG
>NZNN01000057.1 GCA_002694895.1 Chloroflexota bacterium | reverse complement strand
CAAGCTGACGGAATGAGTAATTTCCTGAAGATTTTGGATACCACAAACTCAACAAGTAATACTACTGGCTCAATTATCACCGCAGGAGGTATCGGCGTATTAAAATCAGCAGTGATAGGAGAGAATTTAAGAGTACATGGAAATGTTATAACTGATGGAGATACTACAATAAGTGGTAATCTTATTTTTGGTGATGCAACTACAGACCAAGTAACTTTTACTGCAGATATTAATTCCAGTTTAATTCCAAATGCCAATGTCACCTTTAATGTCGGTAACACTACAATGTTATGGGCAAATACTTGGACAGGACATTTAGGAGTAACACAAAAAGCCGATGCAGGAAAACCCGCCGTTTCAATTACCGCAGAAGATGTAGATCAAATAGCATTAAGTATTACCGCTAGTCAAACTACCGCAGATGTTCTTGATATTGCAGCAGACTCTGTAGCCGCGGCTAAAGTTATTGATATTTCAGCTGATGCACTTACTACTGGGTCAGCACTTTATATTGATTCAAACTCAGGCGATACTAGTACAAGAAGTATCGTAGAAGTTATTCAAAATCACGCATCCGCTACTGGAGCAACAGCACTTACTGTACAAGCAGATGCTGGTAAAGGTATATTCATTAATACTGATTTAGCAGCAGGCGGCCCAGCACTTGAAATTGATGCAGAACAAGCTACTACAACCGCAGTAGATTTTAATTTTGATGCCGCAACATCTGCTACAGCTATGAGTATATCAGCAGATGGACTGGTTACAGGTACAGCCTTTAAAGTTGATTCTGATTCTTCTGATACTGGTACAAGAAGTATTGCAAGTATAATTCAAAATCACGCATCAGCAACAGGCTCAACTGCTCTTGCAGTACAAGCCGATGCCGGTAGAGGTTTATTTATTGACACAAATCTTGCGGCAGGTGGATACTCACTTGAAATTGATTCAGAACAAACCACAACTAATGTAGCAAAAATTGCATCAGTTGGAACAGGTGGAACAACAGTAGAAGTTTCCCATGCAGGTGTATTGACAGGAAAAGTTTTTGACATTACAGCAGATGCCGCTACTACTGGTACTGGTATTAATATGTCAATGGACGGACTAACTACTGGTTCAGCTTTGGTAATTGATTCAGATTCATCTTCTACTGGCACAAGAAACATTGCAAGCATAACTCAGAATCACGCATCAGCAACAGGTGCGACAGCTTTGGCATTGGTAGCAGACGCAGGAAGAGGATTATTTATTGACACAAATCTCGCTGCAGGAGGTCCAGCACTTGAGATTGATTCAGAACAGACAACAACAAATACAGTTGAAATTAATGTAGATCCAACGACTACCGGTACAGCAATTAATCTATCAGCAGATGGATTAACTACTGGTGCAATGATGGCTCTTACTTCAGATTCAGCTGACACCGGAACAAGAACTTTAGTAAGTATTAAGAATGATCACGCCTCGGCAGTCGCCGCAGTTCCACTTGTAGTAACACAAGATTCTACGAATGCAGTAGCAAAGTTTTCAGGAACATCAACAATAGTTATTCCAGTTGGAACATCTTCTAATAGAGGACATGCAATTCAAGGTGGTATAAGATATAATACTACAACAAGTTCTTTTGAAGGATATAGTGGATCAAACTGGGCCGGTCTTGGTGGAATTATTGATGTAGACCAAGATACTTATGTTATAGCAGAAACTTCAGCCGGTGCAGATAATGATGATTTAGATTTCTATACTGCCGGTACACAACGAATGAAAATTGATGAAACTGGAATAATTACTGTTGGTGTAGATGGTACTGGATATGATCTTCAACTTTTTGGTGATACAGCCGGAAAAAGTATGTTATGGGATCAATCAGCAGATGAATTAATAGTAACAGGAAAATTTAGTAACAAAAAAGGAGCGGCAATCGCCCAGCCTACACATGCTGCATTAGTATTTGGCTTTTAACGATTCGCCGCATTATAAATAGTATTGAAAAACAAATTGTAAGGAGATATAACAATGGCAATTCCAAGTGGCTCAGGAACAGAAGTCCTGAAAAGAAGTGTAACCACAACAACAGACAGCGGCGCGAAAAAGCTGATAGATGGAGTCGCCGACCATGTATACACAGTTTTAAGTATCGTAGTTTGTGAAACTGCTGGTGCATCTGAAACTTTTAATTTGTATGTAGACAATGGATCAGGGACAGCCTACGAACTTCTTTCTGACCAGGCAATAGGAGCAAACAAAACGTTTATCTGGAATGACAGGATCGTACTTTCAGGAGTGGATGAATTAACTCTTGCTGTAGGTGATACTTGTGATGTAGACATCTATTGCTCGTATATTGATCAGGACTGGAGTTAATAAATGGGAAGAACTACCGGTATAGTAGGAACAGAAGGTGGCACAGGTGCAGTCGATGCCTCCACATCTGCGATAATATTTAAGGCTGCTATAAACAGCGGATCTTTACCAGGTATAAGTGCATCAAGTGTTCCCGTTGGAAGAACATGGATTGCACAAGGGGTATGTAAATTAGTAGAAGCTAAAGAGTTTACTGGAACAGCTGCTACAACAGGAACAGCTACAGGAATCGCTTCTACTACAAATATGTTTGGTACAGAAAGTCATGCAGATGGTGGTACTGATGGAGCCGCAGATAGTGGTAATACTGGAGGAAGTTTTTGGCAATGTGGATGGATACCTTATATATGTGCGAGATATTGTTCACATTATTGTGCAAGATATTGTGCACACTATTGTGCTAGATACTGTGGTTTAGGTGGTTACGGATANGGTTTNGGTTATGGATATGGTTTCGGTTATGGATACGGTTATGGATCAGCAAGGGGATTTTCTGCCACTTGTACAGCTATAGCAGTAAACGGTTCCGGTTCTTGGACACAGATAGTACCTAGTGGATTTTCAGTTGTTTCATGGTTGTACTATGAAGAAGAAACATGTTAACAGTAAGATGAGGAAAAAATGACAGGAACAGTAGATCACCGCGAAGGTGTAGTATTCAAAGCCTCTATAAATAGTGCAACCTTACCCACGATTGCAGCTANTACTACGATTCCTGCAGGGAAAACTTGGTTGGCACATGGTGTTTGTAAATTATTAGAAGCTAGAGAAACAGCAACGACTGGTTCGACACAAGCAACATCAACCGGTTCTGGAACAACAGCAAATATGTTTGGTACAGAAGGACACGCAGATAGTGGTACTGATGGAGCCGCAGATAGTGGAACTACAGGAGGAAGCCTTTGGAATTGCGGGTGGATTCCCCATATATGTGCAAGATATTGTGCCCATTACTGTGCTAGATACTGTGCTCATTACTGTGCAAGATATTGTGGTTTAGGTGGATATGGATACGGTTTTGGTTATGGATATGGTTTCGGTTATGGATACGGATATGGTACAGCAAGGGGATACTCAGCAACATGCACGGCTATAGGAGTACATGGTTCTACATCTTGGACTCAAGTAGTGCCTACGGGATTTACAGTTACTTCATGGTTATACTATGAAGAAGAATCAAACTATTAATAATAATAAAAATTAAGGGAATATAACATGGCAGAGAACACACAGAACGAAGGTGTCAAAAATTTTATGTCTGATATAAGATATAAACTTATGCTTCGGGCCCAAGCGGAATTAGAAATGACACAATCCGTTGTGGATGGAGACAATCCCTGGGGGTGCACCGCAGCAGAATTAACTTCTTGGAAGGCTTACCGAAAGGCATGGTGTGACCTTGCAAGATCAGATTTATCTGGCGTATCTATCGTTATGCAAAATGACATGATGTTAGGTGGTATAGACATACCAGAGGTTCCAGATGGATGGGATTTTATTGTACGAGCAGAGGATGACTTACCACCCGTATTAACTAGGACTAATATAGATGGCTATGATCCTGATTCGGAAATACAAGAGTCACAAACTCAAGATCAATCTGGCGTAGCTTAACACATAAGAGGAGAATTAAAAAATGGCCACACCTGCAGCAGTTGAATGGAAAATAGATAAAGGATATACCTTACATCTTTTATTGCATATAGCTAGATGTGAAATGAAAATCAGTAGGTCTTTCATTGCTGATGATAACCCCTGGGGGCTTAGTGAAACAGATATTGCGAATTGGAAAGCATATCGGAAAGCATGGGTTGATATTGCTATCGGTCCTAAAAAGAATATTAATTTTACTGGTACGGGTGAAGATATAGTTGGAGTTGATCGGCCTGATAACCCCGAAGGATGGGTTATAATAATGAAACAAGTAGGTGAAATTCCTCCTTTAGCATGTCGTATTGCTGATTTTGATATTTATGATCCCACACTTCCTCCTGATCCAACAGCATATAGAAAAAAAGACTCTGTTGATGTGGATGGCAATTGGCAAACAGGAAATCAATTCATGAGAGAATCTAAAGACGATTAAATTATTTTATGAAAAATATTTTATATTATTACCACGATTCTTGTGGTATAGGTGATTTTTATCTGTTGTTCCCTTTATTTGATGCACTAAGAAGTAAATACAAAGATGATAATATTACCTTATTATCTACCAATTCAATAAAAAATATTGCATATAATAAAAAGTGGTTTGATAATTATATAAACACCTTTGAAACTGAATATCCGATAAATCGTTTTGATAGAGTTTATAATTGGGATATTCAAAAACACGGCATCACCTTATTCTATCCCCCAAAAAAACATTTCTGGGAAATTATTTCTGATAATTTAGATATTACATTAGATAGAGATAAATTTCCCGATATCTTCCGTTTAAATATAACTGATGAAGAAAAACATCTAGTAGATGAATTTTTAAATAATGATATCTACTTTTCTTCTGGAAGTTTCCAACCAGCTAAAGGGCCGACTATAGTTTTACATACGGGACATCCTTATAAGTTTCCTTATGGGAAAACTCCTAATTATGAATGGTGGCATGAGTTAACAACAAAATTACCTAATGCTAATTTTATTCAGGTCGGAACAAAAGAAGAACCACCTCAAGACAAACCTTCAAGAATAGTTCCAGATTTTCATGTTCAGGCCGAAAATTGTTTTGACTTAAGAGACATGATTAATATTAGACAAGTTGCATATTTGCTTGAATGTACAGACACATTTGTTGCTATCGATTCAATTGTTGCTCACGTATCATTACATTCAAATAAAAAAGGTATTGTGTTGTGGGGTAGTTCTAATCCTAAAACACATGGACATGAACACAATATAAATTTAGAAGCAATACGGCATTGTGGTCAACCGCCTTGTATTGATAAAGGAAGTTTCTATGTTCCAGATGATCTAAATCAAAGATGTTGTCTCATGCCAGAAAATGCCAGAAAAGATGTTTGGCCTCTTGTAGATGAAGTAGTATACGAAATAAATTCAATATTATGAAAAACTTATATGTCGTAATGGGAGGATTGGGGAAGGCCGTACTTTGGACTTCCTTAATTCCTAGTCTTTGTAAAAAAGATGGAGTTGACAAAATCTCAGTAATGTCGCCATGGCCTTTCCTTTTTAATAAACACAATTTAATAGAGAATCATGAACCTCTTTATGATTTTAGATATTTCCCCCAATTAGAAATATATGATAAAATCATATATCATGAACCCTATCTATCAGATTATTTAAAAGAAAAAGATCAGCACATGCTTGATAATTGGGCAGATGCTTATGGTATAGAAAGAGTACCACCAAGACCAATATTAAATCCACCAGTCGGTGTATATTCCGGATTGAAGATAACAGGAAATGAGAGTTTTGAATTAAGTGAACGATTAGAAACCCCCTATTATATAATACAATTTACTGGTGGAATGGGGAGACATGGTGAAAACCAGCTTTGTCCAAGAGATTATAGGCCAGATTTAGTAGAAAGATTAAATGCTAAAATAAAAAACAATTTTAATTTAGATTGTGTTTGTTTTAGATATGAACATGAACCTAGACCATCAGGCACTATAACATTTAGATCTAAAATGGAATCGGGGGTATTAGCAATCGTACCTTTAGTAATAAAAGCAAAGTTTGTGATATGTATAGATTCCGCTCTAATGCACTTTGCCGCCTATGTAAAAGATAAACCCACAGTTGTTCTTTGGAATACAAACCAAACCACACCTAATAGAATTGGTTATGATTTTCAAGAAAATATTCTTTGTGATACTGAGTTGTGTATTGATACTCCGGCCAATGAAGTGTTTGATAAGATATTAGAAATTATGAAATGAAAAATTTATTTGTTGTCGTTGGTGGATTAGGAAAAAATATAATATGGACATCACTTATAGAACAATTAAATGTCAAATGTGGGGAAAATATTTCTGTGATGACACCGTGGCCTTTTGTGTTTTATAATAATAAAAATATAGATCACATAGAACCCCTAAGAGATTTTCCATTTAATGAACAACTAACAATATATGATGATATCATTTATCATGAACCATATTTTTCTGACTTCTTGAAATATAAAGATAAACATGTATTAGAAAGTTGGGCTCAAGCTTATGGAATCAAAAACGTTATAAATAAACCTTATTTGAATCATAATTTGGATATAGGCCAGGCGCATAAATATTTAAGTAGTGAGTTATTAAATGATTATTGTATTGTACAATTTTCAGGAGCACCCAATTATTATGATGCAAATTTTGGTGATAACAAAAACAATATAGGTAAACGAGATTATCGACCAGATTTGGCGGAAAAATTAGTTCATAAAATTAAAAATAATTTGAAATTAGATGTTATATGTTTACGGCGTGATGATCAATATAAACCTTCTGCAGCAATAACATATACATCAAAAGATGAAGAGGGGGTATTAGACATAATACCTTTGATAGATGGAGCCAAATTTATAGTATGTATAGATTCCGCATTGATGCATTTAGCGGCTACTACTAACAACAACAAAGTTATTGTATTGTGGAATGAAACTCAACAAAATCACAAAAGGATAGGGTACGATTTTCAAATAAATTTATCATGTAGTAATGATATGTGTAATGATATTTCGCCTGATATAATTTTTGATACAATGGAAAACGTATGATTACAATACATGATCTTTCTGAAATATTTAAAACTTCTTATACAGAAGAAGATCTTTATATTGAATATTTTGATAATGATAATTGGATTGTTGAAGTAGAAAATTATTATGAAAATATAGTTGATGTTCTTACATACGTAGAATCTTGTAATTATACTGATCATAAAAGTATAATTCAAATGCAAAATATAATAAGAGCGTTTGCTCCTATTGCTAATATTGATGATTGTATGTTAGAGTATATTTCTACTCAAGTAGGTAGGAAGATTGTAAGGGAAACGGCAATGCCTTTTCCGCCTACCACTAATAACTTAGATTCTTTAGGAATATTTACTATAATAACTCCTGAAATATTCGAAAAAGCTGAACAAGAAACTAATAATTGTGTTCCCCCACATCGCGACGATTTTGTAAACGGCCAAATTTATTTGTCTGGCGGATGTGGAACATCATTTTATCAATATAACGGAGAGGAGTTACCAAACTTAACTAGTGTTCCTAGTGGAAAACCTGAAACCTCTCAAGATTATGAAAATTATTTAGATAAATATTATACTGAAGTATATCATACAGATGGGGAGCCCAATACTTTTATTATGTTCAATGGACAGTTTCATCATGCAGTAGATTTTAAGAGACAAAAGGAAAGAGAAAATTATCGTATTATTCAAAATATATATTTTGCTGATGTAACTACACAGTTTACTCAAGAACTAATTCACAT
Source organism: Chloroflexota bacterium (assembly GCA_002694895.1). Classification (GTDB taxonomy): domain Bacteria; phylum Chloroflexota; class Dehalococcoidia; order Lucifugimonadales. The sequence continues at coordinate 8,688 of NZNN01000057.1, read as the reverse complement.
GGTCGATGACAACGATCTTAGATGGAATCATATAATCTTATACGAATTTTTAAATAACAATATCGTTTGGCGTACAGATGATCCTAAAATACAACAAGAAAAAGATAATTGGTTAAAAGGCGCCCCTACTATTTTACCTATTGAAACATATATGAAGTATATTCAAGGAGAATAATGGATTTTACAAAAAGATTTTCGATTGCACATCCTGAAAAAGATATGGAAAATTGTCCAAATCATTATTATCTAATTTTTAAGAATACTCCAAAATCTATTTTGGATGAAATAGAAGATATATACTTTGGCAAAAACTTTTATTATACGTATAGGAGACAACGTAAGTTTCTTGGTAATGCTATGGGACAGGAAGCAACTGATGAACACATAGATAATCTTCTCCGTATACAAGAGGAATTTGGAGTTGAAGTTTCTCTTACAATAAATCAAACAGTTTGGCCGGATGAATTAATTTTAGACCAAGCATTACAAGATGAGTTTGTAGAATGGGTTGGGGGATATTATGATAAAGGATTAAGAAGTTGTACTATCTCTTCCAAACATTTGATGAGGACAATGAAATTACAAAATCGATGTCCTAAGATGAAGTGGAAGAATACTGTAAATCATATAATATCTGATGGACAACAAGTAGCCGATACAATAGGAATTGGATATAACACAATACTTCTTGATCGTTCATTAAATAGAAACATCAAAGAGTTACGGCGCATAAATAAATTAGTACAAAGACAACCAAGACCAATAAAAACTTCTCTTCTTGTATCAGAAGGATGTTTATATAGATGTCCTTTTAAATTAGAACATGATATGGCATCAACAGTTATAGGTGCAAACTATTGGGGTGGTGACAATGCCCTTTCATCTCTTTCATGTAATAATTGGAAATCTGATGAAATGGACAAGCTACCAAGAAATGGTATTGACATGGTTACTACTGATAAAGAAATGTTGGATCAGTATTTAGATAAAAAGATGGGAGGAGTGGACATACTAAAAACTTCTGGTAGATTTGATGGTCGGTTATACAATACATATTCAGAGGAGGACATTAAAAATCAGAATGTAAAATTGATGAGACAGTTTGGTCCTTTAACTGCATCATCTTTTAGTAGTGTTTATGAAACAAATGCCATTCCTTTTGATCAATGGTTAGTACTTGTACCAACAAGAGAAGAAGCAAACTTAACAGTTGACAGATATCAAAAATATCATGATATACATTTACGGGATGAGATTTGGTTATCTGAAAAGGGTAAAAGATTGAATAGAATACTTTTAAATTGTAGGTCACAATGTTATGATTGTCATGAGTGTGAAAGAACATTTGGTGTTCCAGATTATGACAGTTCAATAAATGAAATTGATGCAGAAGAAAGATTTAACAGAGTAACTTAGGCAAAAAATGAAACAATATTTTTACGAAAATTTGAATGCTGTACCAATAGATTTGTGTGAACAATTAAAAAAAGATTTTGAGACTTTAGAATGGATGCCGGCTCTACTGAATAATCAAACATATCATGAAAAAAGAAATTGTTTTATTAATGATGAAGCAATGCAAGTGCAGTCAGGGTGCAAAATACAATCGATAAATTCTCTGAGAGTTATTATGAACACATATTTGAAATCGGTTAATAGAAGTATATATAAAGGTGTTGATACTCCTGACGATTTTGCTGATATACAAGTTATAAAATACGCTCCATCTGAAGCACCAGCTGGTACATTGCCACATTTTGATTGGCATACTGATGATGTATGGACACAACCAACTCTAAATCTTATAAGAAAACTTACTCAAGTTGTTGTAATTAGTGACGGAGATAAAGATTTTGAAGGTGGTAAGGTAGAATTTGATCCTCTACATGGTGAACTTGAGTATGATGGCCGTAAACAAGGATCAATGATAATGTTTCCGTCTTTTTTAAAACACCGTGTACTTGATGTAACAAGCGGAATTAGATATGCAGTTAATGGCTGGTCATACGGCCCCTCTTGGAGATAATTTGTGAATATATTAGGAATAGCGGGAGCTGTTGGATGGGATGGTAATTGGAGCATGATTAATGATGTGGATTATTGGGTTCACGGATCAGGCGCTACGTTATTTATTGATGGTGAATTAAAGAATGCATTATCTGAAGAACGACTGACAAGAATTAAATATGATGGCCGTTATCCTGAAAATGCAATAGAAAAAATTCTGACAGATAATGATTTAACAAATGAAGATGTTGATGTGGTAGCATACGTTTCGGGAGCGGTATTATTGTGTTATGCATTAAAATTACGTGGATATTTAACAACAAGATTAAAACAATTATTTCCCAATGCACGTATAATAACTGTTGATCATCATGTAGCTCACGCAGCAGCCTCTTTCTTAACATCAGAATTTGAAGAGGCCAATGTTTTTACATTTGATGGAGCCGGTGATTTTCATCCAGACCAACAATGGGATGCTCCTAAGTTAAATAATACTTCTTTCTATAATGCTTCACGTATAAAAGATAAAACACTTACTAATATTCACAATACTTATATAAACGAAGCGGGAACAAATTCATTTGGGGGAGTCTATTCAGAATATTCTATAATGATATATGAGATGAAAGTCAATGGGGTGATTCCGTCTGAAGAGGATGTAGATCAAGTTACTGAAAATTATACTCAAATTATGAAAAAGGTATTGAATATACATTCATTCTCTGATTTTGTTGATATAACTAATTATAAAAGTAATATTGAAGATGATATATATGACAATCCAAAATTGCGAGAAACTTATCCAGGTAAAATTATGGGATTGTCGGCATACGGCAATCATGAAAATATAGATGCTCCAGATATCTATGAGTTGATTTTTGATGAGGATGATTTTCCTATTATTAAGGTTATCAAGGACACTAAAATACACATAATACAAAATAGTAAAGACTATTTACCAGAAGATTTGGCGGATTGGTTACAATACAATTTTGAAAAATATTTACTTTTATTATTAAAAAATATACCTAAAGAATTTAAAAAGGAAAAATTATGTCTTGGTGGAGGTTGCGCGTTAAATATATTAGCCAATTCTAAAATTATTTCTGAAGGTATATATGAAGATGTTCATGTGAATACTGCTCCTAATGATGACGGCTTAAGTTTTGGGGCAGCATCATGGGCCGCCTCACAGATGGAAGAAGATTTAGTATTGCCTTTGAATCAAGGATGTTTAGGTGGTTCATATAGTGATGAATATATAAAAACTTGTTTAGAAAATTATAAGGAATAAAATGGAATTTTATGATAATGAATCAATGTTCGAATTAGGTTCAGAAATGACTGTTCGCGTTGAAATGATTGGTGGGGAAGATCCTCATGGTGGAGGTTATCGAGAGGGGAAATATCCGGTTGTTATTATAGATAATGTATATAAAAACCCAGATAGAATATACGATTTTGTAAATACATTACCTATACCACTCGCAAATTGTAATTATGAAAAATATTATGGTAATAGAGTAACGATTGATAATTTTATAGGAAACGAGAATTTTTTAAATACATTAGCTATGTTATTATTACATAAATTAGAAATGACGGATATGATATCATACGACACAACAACTAATAATAATCAGTTTTGTGTAAATGTTATTCACAATGATAAAGAATATGGCGTGACAAAGGAACAAAGAAAAGAATCTTATACTCCACATTCAGATCCTTCTCTTATTACTTCTATAATTTATTTAAATAAGGATGATGAATTAGAAACTAATGGTACAGGCATATATAGACACAGAAAATCTGATTTAGTCGGTTATCCTCAAGATGATTTACAGTCGGATTGGATAACTGATTGTGAGAAAAAAGGTGGAGCTCCCATTGATAATTCAACAATGCAGATGAAAAAAGAAGTACTAAAAAATTCTGACATGAGCCCAAAGTATGATGAATGTATATTAGCAAATAATGCTGAATGGGAATTGTTGTGGGAGTCTACTGGTAAATATAATCAAATGGTATCTTATATGGGCGGAATGTTTCATTCAGCTTTGTTTGATATTAAAGAATTAATAGATATAAAAAGACTTTCTCAAGTTATATTTTGGAATTTTCACCCAGCAGAGATGCAACCTATGCGTGACAATCGGCCCGTCATTTCTCCACGAAATGTCATGGGAGAAACATTACCTCAAGTGAACTAATAATGAATTACACATGTTACGAAGATTTTAATAAATTGTGTCAACTTATTGTTGAAGATTTATTGGAAAACAAAATAATCGGATGGTTTCAAGGTAAAAGTGAATTTGGTCCTAGAGCATTAGGAAATAGATCTATATTAGCAAATCCAATTATTAAAAATAATAAAGACTATATTAATGAAAGAGTAAAACATAGGGAAGGTTGGCGGCCTTACGCACCAATCATGTTAGAAGAATATATACACGATTGGTTTGATATTCCCAAAAACTCTTCACCATATATGTTGTTTAATGCTCAAATTTTGCCAGAGAAAGAAAGTCGAGTACCAGCAGTAATTCATGTAGACGGTTCAGCTAGAATACAAACTGTAACTGAAGAGTTAAATAAACCGATTTTTCAGTTATTGACCGAATGGAATACAAAAACTAATGTTCCCATATTATTAAATACATCATTTAATGTTGATGGTGAGCCCATAATAGAATCTCCTGAAAACGCACTAAAAACGTTTATGGGCACAAATATTGATACATTAGTTATGGGAAATTATATAATTACAAAGTGAGCCACAGATTTCTCTATGATATAAATAGTATAGTAACAACTATATAAAAAATACTATTCTAAAAGGAGAAAGATTGTGGCATTGACCCTCCAAAAACAAACTGTAAACATTGCATTAGATCAAGGTTGCACGTTTGAAAAAGTAATTACCGCACAAAATTCTGTTAGCCAGAATGTCACTATTTCTACAGGTACTTGTGCCGCTAAGATGCGTCAATCTTACTATTCATCAAATAATATTACTACTATAACTACCGCCGTTGCAGGATCAAATTGTACAATTTCTTTAACTGCGACACAGACGGCGGCCCTTTCCCCTGGAAATTATGTTTACGATGTTGAATATACACAATCAGGTGGTACAATAGTAGAACGATTGGCAGAAGGAATTATAACGATATCTGCGGAGGCAACGAAATGACACAACCAACTACTAGATCAACTTTTAAAGATTATTGTAAACGCAAACTTGGATGGCCAGTAGTAGAATTGAATATTGATGATGACCAAGTAGAAGACTGTATTGATGATTCACTTCAATTTTTTCAAGAATATCATTTTGATGCAACCGAAAACACATTTCTAAAACATCAAATATCAGGTTCGACACTTAAACTAGCTGGAGCCCCCACCGGAACTTTTACGGCCGGTGAAAAAATTACTGGTGGAACGAGTGAAGTACAAGCAACAGTTCATGAATATCATAGTGCAAATACTACATTAAGATATAAAAATCCAGAAGTTAAATCTGGTGGAGATGGTAATACATACTATGCAAATACTACCACTACCTTTTCAACAGGCGAAACCATTACAGGCGATTCTAGTTCAGCAACCGCAACAACTCACGCATCAACCGCTACAGCAATAGGGGATTTTGACAATAAATACATATCGATAGCCGAGGCAATTATTGGAGTTCGAAGAATTATTCCTTTCTATGATAATTCTAGATCCAACTCTATGTTTTCCTCTAAGTATCAATTTGCTCTGCAGGAGATGCATCAATTAGGTGGACAACTTGTAAATTATCAAATGGCACAAGAACGTTTAATGATGCTTAATGAAATGTTTACAGGAACTCCAATGTTTAGATATAATCGCCATCAAGATAAATTATTTCTTGACATTTCATGGGGAGCAGATGCTGGTATAGATGATTGGATAGTTGTTGAGTGTGACAAAATTATTGATCCGGCCACGTATGCCGATATTTGGAGTGATATGTTTCTTAAGAGATATAATACTGCATTGATGAAAAAACAATGGGGACAAAATCTTACCAAGTTTGAGGGTATGCAATTACCCGGTGGGGTAACGATGAATGGAAGACAGTTGTATGATGATGCTACTACAGAGTTAGAAACCATTCAAACAGAAATGTCACTACGGTACGAATTACCGGTAGATCATTTAATAGGATAATAAATGGCAACAAATCAGTATTTTAATCTTCATGGGACAAATACACCAGAACAAAGATTAATAGAAAATTTAAATATTGAAGCAATAAAGACTTTTGGAACAGATGTATATTATTGTCCCAGAACATTGAATGATGAAGACACATTGATGGGTGATGATAATACCTCATCTTATAATAGTGCTCATACAATTGAAATGTATATTAAATCAGTAGATGGATTTGAGGGAGAAGGTGATTTTATTTCGAAATTTGGACTACAAATAAAAGATCAAATTACCTTTACTGTTGCAAGACGCAGATGGGCAGAGTTGAATGTTCAAGGTGAAGGAAGGGCGGACGCACCAGCTGAAGGAGATTTGATTTATTTTCCTACTACTGAATCGTTATTCCAAGTAATGTTTGTAGAGGATGAGTCTGTATTTTATCAAACTGGTGGATTACAAGTTTATGATCTTCTATGTGAAATGTTCTTTTATTCAGATCAATCTCTTAATACCGGTATTGAAGTTATAGATGCAATTGAACGAGCACAATCTTATTCGATTGATTTTACAATGAATACGGGTAGTGGTAACTATACTGTTGGTGAGCAAGTTTATCAGGGGGCATCTCTCGCCGCTGCTACAGTCAAAGGAGAGGTGTCTAGTTGGAATGCTACTGATAAATTATTAAATCTCATAAACATGACAGGAAATTTTTCTGGAACTGTAAATATTGTTGGTGACAGTTCTAGTGCGTCTTATTCTATTTCCTCTTTTGATGCTCAAACATCTGCTGCCGATACAGCAGCATCTGTAGACAATGCAGAAATAGAAGCGGCCGCTGATGCTATTATTGATTTCACCGAAGGTAATCCATTCGGGAGCCTATAATGCTGGGAATAACTTATTATCACGAAACTATCAGAAAATATGTGGCGGTTTTCGGGACTCTTTTTAATGATATAAACATTCAAAGGAGAGATTCTAGTGGAGTAATAACAGAACAAATTAAAGTTCCCATTGCATACGAGGCTAAAGATAAATTGATTCTCCGGACAAGAGCGGTTCAGGCTGACGGAGGTGTTGCCGTAAGTCTTCCAAGAATGGGTTTTGTTATGAATGGAATTGCTTATGATGGAACTAGAAAATTAAATACAATGGGTCAAGTTTATGCGGCGAATAATGCAACATCTTCAACTACACTCATGAAACAATATAATCCTGTACCTTACAATTTTGATTTTGCCTTGACCGCAATGGTAGACAGTTCAGAAGATGGCGCACAAATATTTGAACAGATCGTTCCTTTCTTTACTCCAGAATTTACAGTTAGTGTGAATTTAGTTCCATCTATGAACATAAAACCGGATGTTTCTATAATACTAAATGGCACTACAGTTGAAGATTCTTATGAGGGAGATTTTACTGCGAGAAGGGAAATTATATGGTCATTTACTTTTCAACTAAAAGGATATATTTATCCAGATGTTAAGTCTGGGTCAGTTACGAAATCGGTGATAGTGAATCTCAGAATGCCAGGAGGAAATGAGACACCGCTGCCAGAGTATATTATCTTAGAAGATAGTACAGATTTTTCTACTAATTATTTACTTTTAAATGCAGATGCAAATTCTCCAGACGCAACAGGAATAATGAAGTTCATAACAGAAGATAGTTCAGCAGAAGTGGCCGCTTCAGGAATTAAATCACGATTAACAATGGCCCCAAAGCCAGGAGATGTTACTGCAAATGACGACTTTGGCTATACAGAAACCTTTGAATATTTTAATGACAATATTGATACGAATTTGACAACCGGATTAGATGTGAATCTGTAGAATGTTGTCCCGTATTCTTTTAGCAATTTGTATAATTTTTGTTAGTACCTTAAGTTATGCGCAACCACGTACTGAAGCAATAATACACGATACCATAGTTAAAAGAGATACATATAAAACCGAAGATATTTTATTGTTATTTAAATCTTGTTATGAAACTATTTACTTTCTAGGTAATACAAAATATAAAAGAACTAAAAAAACATTAAAAGAAGAAGATGTATCAAGACAATGTTTTTGTATATGTGATAAGATTAGAGCTAAATATGAACCTAGAACATTTTTAGATAGGCCTCCTATAGAAATACATAATATTATTAAACCATTAACCTCTGAATGTATAGAAGAAAGGGGTCAAATTTGGTATGAGCATGAAAAACAATGAGGAAAAATGACAGTAGATGATCGTATAGATGAAATATTAGAAATTACAAGTTTAGTTCCAACTCCGGAAATAAAACCGGAACCTAGTTCAAGAATTTTACCGAAAACTGATGGTAAGGATGATGACATTGATTATAATTATGCCCGTGAAAATTACTATAATCTAATCGAAAGAAATCAAGACGCAGTAGAAGATATGTTGGAAATTGCTAAGCAGTCAGAACATCCCCGTGCTTTTGAAGTGGTTGGTCAGCTAATCAAGTCGGGATTAGAC
>NZNN01000056.1 GCA_002694895.1 Chloroflexota bacterium | reverse complement strand
CAGCATGATAAAGGCAAAAACACTGCCAGAGAAAGAATTAATCTTTTATTAGATGAAAATTCATTTGTAGAATTAGATAGATTTACTGCAAATTCAGACAATGCCATTCCTGGAGATTCTGTAATAGTAGGAACTGGAAAAATAAATGGCAACAATGTATGTGTTTATTCACAGGATTTTACAGTAATGGGCGGATCTCTTTCTAAAGTTGCTGCAGATAAAATATGCAAAATAATGGATATTGCACTTTCAACAGGATGCCCAATGATTGGAATCATTGATTCCGGAGGAGCTAGAATTCAAGAAGGGGTTCATAGTCTTGTAGGATATGGATCTATTTTTACAAAAAATGTCAGATCTTCAGGTGTAATTCCTCAAATATCAATTATAGTTGGTCCTTCAGCTGGGGGTGCTACTTATTCTCCTGCAATAACTGATTTTATATTTATGGTTAAAGATATGGGGCAAATGTATATAACAGGACCGGATGTTGTAAAACAAGTAACTGGTGAAGACACTACTCATGAAGAATTGGGTGGTAGCGAATCTCATATGACAAAAAGTGGAGTTTGTCATTTTATTTATGATACTGAAATTGATTGTTTTACTAATGTTAAAAAATTATTAGATTACTTACCTCAAAACAATCAAGAATTAGTTGAAGATATAAAGGTGTCTGACCCAGAATTAAACGAAAATTTGTCTAATATTTTACCCGAAAACTCAAATACACCATATGACATGAATTCAATAATTAAGAATATTATTGATACAAATTCATTTATGGAAGTACAAAAAGATTATGCCCAAAATATAATTATAGGATTTGGGAAAATTGGAGGAAAAAATATAGGTTTAATTGCCCAGCAACCAAATCATCTAGCAGGAGTCATAGATATAAAAGCTTCTGAGAAGGCAGCAAGATTTATTAGATTTTGTGATGCTTTTAATATACCTTTAATTTCATTGGTTGATGTTCCCGGTTTTCTCCCAGGATTAGATCAGGAACATAATGGAATAATCAGAAGAGGTGCAAAATTATTATATGCTTACGCAGAAGCCACTGTCCCTAAAATATCAATTATTATCAGAAAAGCATATGGAGGAGCATACATTGTTATGAGTAGCAAGTCATTATTAAGTGATCTGAATTTTGCTTGGCCATCAGCTGAAGTGGCAGTTATGGGACCTGAAGCTGCAATCAAAATACTATATAGAAAAGAATTAAAATCAGCAAACAACACAAATAAACTAGAAAAAGAATTGTTAGAAAAATATAAAAAAGAAGTTATGACACCTTATACTTTAGCTGAAAATGGATATATAGAAGATTTAATTCTTCCAGAAGAAACAAGGGAAACAATCATAAATTCATTAAATATACTAGAAAACAAAAGAGAAATATTACCTCCCAAAAAACATGGGAATATTCCGTTATAATTTATCATTATGAAAATTCACAATAAAACAAATAATAATATAAGTAAAACTGATTTAAAAATCATTGAATTATCATTGAAAAATTTATTATTAGTATCAGATAATACCAGAGTGNAAAAATCCGAACTAAAATTAAACAAATGGAAAACTAAAAGCTGGACTATATTATCATAAACAAAATATAAAATGACTACTAAATTAATAAAAGTTACAGATACGACCCTTAGAGATGCACATCAAAGTTTGTTTGCAACTCGTTTCAATAATTCTACAATTAGTAAACTAGCTCCTCTTTTAGATAAAATTGGGTACGATGTTCTAGAAGTGTGGGGTGGTGCCACATTTGANAGCTGCATTCGCTATTTAAATGAAGATCCATGGGATAGATTGAAAATGATTAAACGACTAGCACCTAATACAAACCTTTCAATGCTAATTCGGGGTGCAAATTTAGTAGGATATCGTCATTATTCAGAAGAAATTATAAATGAATTTGTTTCAGTATCTGCAGATTTTGGAATAGATATTTTCAGGTTATTTGATGCATTAAATGATCCTGGCAATCTTGAAACCGCTTCAAAAGCAATCAAAAACAAAAATAAACATCTACAATTAACAATATGTTACAGCACAGGAGAGTCAGGNAAACTTGAAACCAAATCTACAGAAATCTATACCTTGAATTATTATATAAATCTTGCCAAAAAATTTGTAACAATGGGTGCAGATAGCCTTTGTATAAAAGATATGGCTGGCTTATTATCCCCATATGATGCATATACGTTAATAACTGAGTTAAAAAACAATATANCAATACCTATTCAATTACATAATCACTATACAAGCGGTTTAGCTTCAATGACACAATTAAAAGCAATAGAAGCAGGAGTTGATGGAGTAGATACATGTATATCAACTGTTGCGCAAAAAACTTCTCAGCCGGCAATTGAACCATTATTAAAAACATTCATATCAAACAACAGTACTTACAAAACAAATATAGATTTTAATCAAATTACTAAAATTGAAAAAATATTAGAAGAAGAAGTTAAAAAATACACATCCTATTCAATAAATACAAAATTTTCAAATATTGATTCGGGAGTATTAATTCATCAAATTCCAGGCGGAATGATTTCCAATCTTACATCTCAGTTAAATGAAAATAATAATTTAAACAAACTTCCACAAGTTTTGGATGAAATTCCAAAAGTAAGAAAAGATTTAGGCATGCCACCTCTTGTAACTCCGATTAGCCAAATGGTTGGTGCCCAGGCAGTAAGTAATGTTATGACAAAAAGTTATGAAAATATTTCAGATCAAGTAATCTCCTATTTATCGGGAAATTATGGAAAACCACCAGGGAAAATAAATAAAGTTAAGTTTAAAAACTTAATAAAAACAGTATCAAAGAATAATGAGAATATGAAATCCTTGAAAATATATTCAGATGAAATAAAAGATATTTCACAGTATCATCCTGATGTANTAACATATGCTTTATTTGATGATACAGGTAAAAATTTCCTACTTAACAAATCTAATATATATGAAAAACCAGAAATTGAAACATCTAAATCAATTTCAAATAATCCAGATCGTGAAAAGCAAGATAACCAAGTCACCATTCAATTTGAAAATAAAGAATATACAATATCTATTAATGTAGTAAATAAAGAATTAATTGCTAATATTATTAAACAATCAGAAATTAAAAATCAAAACATAAATAAAGAAAAAAAACCTGAAAATACTGCTACACCTCAAATTAAGCAAAATAACACATTAAATAAATATAAATTTATTAACTCCCCAATGGCAGGAACTGTTATTAAATACCTAGTCAAAACTAACGATAAAATAAAAACTAACCAGGAAGTTGCAATAATTGAATCAATGAAAATGGAAACTACTCTCAAATCAGATGTAGACGGGACCATACTTGAAATACTAATAGCACCTGGCGGAGTTATACAAGCTCAAGAACCCATCATTAAAATCAATTAAGAAAGGAGTATGTATGATTGATCTTATATCCATAGCAAAAACAGAAGCTAATGGAGGAGATTTACTTAAACATTTATCTAGCTTATTTAAACCTGCAGACATCACTCCAAATGGATACCCAGATGCAATAATATGGCAAGGTGGAAACCACGATAGTAATATTAATCCAGTTGCACATTCACTTACNGACGCATACGCACTTTTAGGTACAATAGCAGCAATAGATATTCTAGGACTTCCTTTTTATGCAGTACCAATGTGGGCACAATACAGACATGATACTTCACTTGAATCTCTTGCTTGGTTCGGAAATATGCCNTGTACTTCGATAAAATGGTCAACTGCTGGTGACGCTTACGTAAATGATGGAAAAGGGAATAAAGTTGTAGTTATGGGGAAATCAGGAAATGCCCCACTTCGTACTCAGGCTGGTGTATATTGTAATGTCAGACCATATGGCCCAATTACTGTTGTAAGAAGTATGCCTTGTCTGCCTTATTCCCAGGACAAAGCGAAATTTAACGTTAATGATAATGGATTAGTTCACTCAGAAATGAACACTCCAGGAGTTCAAATGGCATATGCAAATAAACTTTTTCTCAAAATGGTAAACGACACAGGCCATATAGGCAGAGTTGCAACAAAACCCACTCAAGCTATGGAAGATGGTATAAATGCAGGGCTTCATTCATGGTTACTAGAAGGTACAAAATTCGAAGTCGGGCGTAAATATGCTGTTGATCCATATGAAGAGCATAAGGATAAAATAGACAAAATCATCAAACTCCTTCCTGAAAACTTTAAAGAAGGTATGGAAAATTGGGGAGGTCGAATTGAACAACACATTTCAGATACAAATTATGGTTTATTAATTTGGGATCTAATAGAAAAACAAAACACTATTGTCTTTGCTACAGATCTAGATGGTGATCGATTAACAGATTTATTGGCTGACATATCAGATCCATTAAGATCATTCGGTGAAAAAGTAGCAAATTACTTAGGGCAAGATCTCGATACAAGCAAAATGTGGAATGATATGGGTTATACAACAGGTAATGGCAGAGATATGACTTCCGTGATGCATCGAATGGACGGACCTCCTATTCATGAGCAAACTCTTGGTTCTGCAGATGCTATGCTCTTAAGATTGTTAGATGGTGATGAATGGATGAAGGGAACTAAACAGCCATATGACCCACGAATTCATTTTGTATTAATTCGNGATGCATATATTGATGCGAATCCCAAAAATATTCAACTACATGAATGGCTTGAAAATTCTNTTNATATTTTTGATGAAGTATACAGTGGCAATCGTCCAGGATTTTTAGAAGGCTATAAATCACTAAAAGAATCTATTAGTCCTTGGGGATCATAATATTAAATAACTTATTATTGATGATAAATGAGATCAGACGTATAATTTAAAGCACCCATTTAAAACAATATTATATAAAGGGANTTTTTATGAATAAAAAGATAACAATTATAGGAGCAGGAAACGTTGGCGCAACTACCGCTCAAAGATTATTTGAAAAAAACTACAATGAAATTGCTTTAATAGATATTGCTGAAGATATTGCTGAAGGTAAAGCATTAGATATCTTACAATCAGGNCCTATATTAGGATTAGACAATAATATTATTGGATCTACAAATTATAAGATANCAAAANATTCTGATATTGTNGTAATTACATCNGGNGTAGCNAGAAAACCTGGNATGTCTAGAGATGANCTTCTAAAAATAAATATGAACATTGTCTCAGAAGTTACAGAAANATCATTGAATCAATCTCCAGATGCATTGATTATAGTTGTAACAAATCCATTNGATGCCATGGCAATGAAAGCNTACCAAGTNAGTGNNAAAAANNCTAATGAAGTATTTGGNATGGCNGGAATATTAGATTCNGCTAGATTTACAACTTTNATNTCTNAAAGTGAAAANACNTCAGTAAATTCNATTTCNGCAAATGTANTGGGNGGNCANGGNGATACAATGGTTCCTTTNTTAAATAATAGNTCNATAGGNGGNAAAAGTTTAAATAATTCTATTGANNCAAATAAACTTAAATCACTTGTACAAAGAACNAAAGANGGNGGNGCNGANATNGTNAATCTACTTAAAACNGGNAGTGCTTTTTATGCNCCTTCCGCATCAATAGTTAAAATGGTNGATGCTATATGTTCTGATTCTAAAACAATTCTTCCTACTACAGCTTATCTTAACGGTGAATATGGAATTAATGATCTGTATTTTGGTGTACCTGCAAAATTAGGTAAAAACGGAATTGAAGAAATAATTGAATATGATTTATCTGAAAGTGAAAAAAATGATTTAATACAATCAGCTAACGCAGTAAAAGAAACTGTTGAAGCAATGGAAAATTTATCATAGGAGTTTATTATGAATAAAAATCTGATGAAAGAAAAACTTGCGGCAGGTAAAGATGTTATAGGGCTATTTCAAAATATAATTAACCCAAACATTACAGAAATAATGGGATTATTAGGATTTGATTTTGTGATAATTGACGGTGAACATACAACATTTAATCCCAACCTAGCAGAAGAGCATTATAGGGCAGCAGAATTAAGAAATATTTCTACTGTGACCAGGATTGGACAAAATGACCAACAAGTTATCCAAAAATTTTTAGATGCAGGATCACAGGGTGTTCTTATGCCTTTAATAAACAACAAATCAGATGCTTCATCGGTAGTTGATTCAGTAAAATATCCACCAATTGGTAAAAGAGGGCTTGCCAGTGGAAGAGGGTCAGCGTATGGAATACCTCAATCTGTTGGAGAACATGTTGATTCCTCAAATCAAGAAACATTAGTAACGATACAAATTGAAACTACAGAAGCTTTGCAAAAAGTAGAAGAAATTTCTTCAATAAAAGAAGTAGATGTTTTGTTTTTCGGACCTTCAGATATATCTTCAGCATTTGGTATTCATGGCCAAATAGATAACCCAAAAGTAAGAGATACAATTACCAATTTAAGTAAAATTGCAATTGCTAATGGGAAATCATGCGGAACAATTGCTAGAGATATGGATGCATACAAATTCTATAAAGATGCCGGTTTTCAATGGTTCTGTTCAGGTGTAACAAACATGCTACAGGATGGAATGAAAAATTACCTATCAAATATGAAAAATTCCTAAATTAAGCAGGGACTTCTTTTAACTTTTTTGCATACTTAAAAAAAGTAAGACTAATAATAATTAAAATAATGCCAGTTATATTAATAGTCATTTGAGGACCAATAGAGTTATAAATCGAACTGAAATTATCAATATTTTTTGATATAAAATTACTTAAAAGTCCAATAATCAAATATCCTAAAGGTCCAGATCCTATTGTAAATAACCATGCACCCATAGCTTTCCCTCTGTCTTTATTATCTACAGATCTTTGTGTGATTATCTGGTATAAAGAATCACAACTAGACGCAAAAACATTTACAAATAAACTAATCAATACAAAATAAACATAATGATTCTGAAATCCTAATATAAACAAACTTATTCCAAATCCCAATATAACAAATAAAAGCCATAATCCTTTTTTTATATATGACCCAAAAACAACAATAGATAATAGACCAATAATTCCCCCAATTTGTCTAAAAGACATCATAAATCCTAAGTCTTGCCCATCTCCTCCAAGTACATCTTTTACAAAAACTGGAATTAAACTATTATGAGAAAACCCAAAAATCTCAGTTCCGCAAGATAAAATCACTATAGTTAATAAAATTTTATTATTCTTTAAAATAGAAATTACTTCAGTTAATTTTGGCTTTGTTTTGTTTTTAGGAGAATATAAACTTATTTTTGAATTGGGAATAAGAATTAAAGCCGAAATACACTGCAAAAAGCCACTTACTATAAATGGGAATCTATAATTTTTCATCACTAATATACCCGACAATAAACCCCCAAACATTCCACCTATTCTATCTGCTCCTTTAGTTATAGCAATTCCTTTAACAGAATATTTATAACCTGTTAAATCATAAGAATATGATTGTTGAGTTAACATTGTAGAAGACCACACTGATCCACTAATAAAAATATAAAATAAAATCACGTAATAGTTAATAAAATCTGATGTAATGAAAAAAGACATTACAAACAATGCTACTGAACCAAATAACATTAGAATAATTAACAAAGTTCTTCTACTTACCAAGTCTGAAATATAACCGATATAATTAGAAACCACCAAAAAAGGTAAAAATCTTACCGCAAAAGCTAAGGCAAGTAAAAATTCAGAATCTGTCAATTCGTAAACAATGTAACCAATACTTACATGTTCCTGCCATGTACCTGCAGCAAATATAGATATAGCTAAACAAAGTCTTAAAAAATCCGATGTCAAAAATCCGAATAAAGGTTGATCAGATTTGTTGATAGTACTCAATGGTTAACCGTCTGTATTAATCCCTGTCCAAATTTAGAAGATTGATCTAAAACATTAAAATAATTATATGTTTGTAAACTGATTTTAGAAATCAGATCTGATCCATTATGCTCACCTATATTTTGGTTACTTGAAGATGATCCATTTCCTGCATGTGAAGTCATAACTGTAAGAATATATTTCCTATTGGTAAGATATATTATTGCAGTCTCACATCTAACTCCAGGCATTCCTCCTGTTTTACCGGCAACTATAATATTTTCTGGTAATGGTTGTGAAATAGGAGTCGATTTATTTAAAGATAGTATATTTAAAACTTTTTTAGCAACATCAGGTTTAATAGCACGAGATGAATCTAACATTTCCAAAATTAAATTCATTTCTTTTACTGAAGATAGGTTTTCTCTTCCCTCTTTAATAGCAGTATAATCTTGCATTTTCCTATTTAATCTCATTGAAACAAATTCGTAGTCTTCTAACATTTTATTTACTTCATCTTGGCCGGCAATATCAATACATAGATTGGTAGCAGTATTATCAGACAAATTAATCATAAGAATTGCAAGGTTTTCAACAGTAAGGTTAATTGTACCGTTCATTTTATGTATAACTCCACTTCCTCTGGATTTCATTTCTTCAGTTATTTCAATATTTTTTAATAAATTTAATTTACTAGCCTCAGATGATTCAATCAGTTTAAGTAAAATAGGGATTTTAATACTAGATGCAGTTGGGAATATCATTTCATCGTTAATACCATAGTACCATCCTGTAGTTAAATCCTTTATTGATACTCCAGCTACCCCATTGAAATTTTCAACTTGAGTATTGATAGATTTAACAAGTTTATTTAAATAAATATTTTCATTATTATCAGATTTCATAACATTCCCAATGGTTTATAATAATATTGCTTATAATATGAGAGAGTATAAAGTATAAATGACAAAAATTGATGCTAAATTATTAAAAAACGGCTCAGATTGGGAAGAATACCTTTCTTCAATGACTCAAAACAAAGAAAATCTTGATAAACAAATTCAAATTGTGAAATCAAAATTAGATTTACACGAGCAAATAAAAAATTTAGAAGCTAAATTAGAATATAAAAACCTTATTGTATTAACAGAAGATTTTTGCCCCGATTCACTATTTAATTTACCAATATTTATTACCATGTCTGAGTTAATATCAAATTTATCACTAACTATATATAAAAGATCAGAAAATGAATATTTAAACACAATTTGCCAAAACTTAGGAGTAATGAAGATCCCTGCCCTACTTATAACTGATACCAATCTAAAAATTATATATAAATGGGAAGAAAAACCTCAAAAAGCTTATAAAATACAGTCAGATTTATTAGAAAAAAACAAATCACTCCATGAAAGTAGTAATAATTCAAATTTAACGCTAAAAGAACTCATGATTAATTCATTAGAAAATGAATATGACAAATCATTATGGAATGAAACAATTTCAGAAATAAATAAAATTACAAATAATATTAATTAGAAGATTCTTTAATCTCAGGCTCTACTACTAGTCCTCTGCCTAGATCGTACAAATTCCATGGCTGAAAACTTTCTACAAATTCCCTGCCCTGTTCCAATGAATCGAGTCCTTTTATTGCTCTTCCAGGGTCATATCCAAAAGTTTTAGCCCAAGCATCATAACCATGCTTAGTTTCACGAACACCTCCAACCTCTTCCCTATTTTCCCCATCACTTAAAATAAGTTTTATTCCTTTTGTCCAAGTTTCCCAAAATAATTGCAAAAAAACGCCTCACATTGAAAATAATTAGTAATTACATATAATTATAATATAATCCTATCAAATAAATTTAAAGGTTATTTTATGTCGATTAAAGAAATTATCACTTATCCAATAAAAGATTTGCAAGACTCAATAAGAAACAAAACTATTTCAGTTGAAGAGTTAACAAATCTACATATCAATCAAATTAAATCTGTCAATCAATCGTTAAACGCTGTAGTACAAAATTCATTTGACTCAGCAATTAAAACTGCNAAATTTATGGATAACAATTTTAATGACAGTAATACAAAACCTTTATTTGGATTACCTTTTACNCTTAAAGATTCANTTGATACAAAAGGCATTATAAGTACATGGGGNACAGAGGGNAGAACCAATTTCATACCAAANCATAATGCAACTGTNGCTGAAAGNCTTATAAATGCTGGTGGAATTCTAATGGGGAAAACAAACACNCCNGAATTTACTATGGGNGGAGAAACTGACAATGTNCCNTATGGCAGAACAAACAATCCTTATAATNTTAATTTTACAACAGGTGGAAGCAGTGGNGGGGCNGCTGCTATTATATCTGCTTGCGGTTCTGTNTTTGATCTTGGCACAGANACTGGTGGTAGTATAAGAATGCCAGCNCATCATTGTGGAATTTCAGGGCTTAAACCAACATTTGGAAGAGTCCCAAGAACAGGACATGCAATTTCATTTGATGCAGGCCCNGGNGATTTNCTAACATCTATTGGNCCATTAGCTAGATTTGTGGATGATTTAATTCCACTTACAAATATTATTTCCGGACCAGANAATGTTGATCCAACTGTAGTTATATCCCCATTAANNGATCCAANTTTAATCTCAACAAAAAATTTGAAAGTAGGATTTTATCATTCTACNAAATCAATTTCTTCNGACAATGATACAAAAAANGTTATTAATACTGTCTGTCAAAAATTAGAACCAATTGTTCAATCTATAAATGAAATCGATACNACTATAATNGAAAGAGGTGATTCCGTAGCAGGAAATATAGCTAATTATGATAAAAGAAATTATCTAAAACAACTTCTNGATAGATCAAATACAAAAACCCCNCACAGATGGACCAAAGCAAGATTTGATATAGCTGAAGAATATAATAATAAAAGTGCAATAGATCTATCGGAATTAATCCAGCAAATTGCAATGTATCAAAGTGAATCATTATCATATTTTGATAANTATGATGTCTTAATTGCTCCTGTTCTTCATAAAGCNGGATTTAAACATGGGGAAATTATGGATACTTCAAATAAAGATTGGAATTATGTCACTAAGGGAACTTTTTTACGAGCATATAATGTTACTGGATGGCCTGTATTAACACTAAGGTGTGGCACAAATACAGATGGTTATCCAATTGGATTACAAATAATTACGGCTCCATGGAAAGATGAAATAGCATTAAAGATTGGTCAGATTTTAGAAAAAGAACTTGGCGGATGGATTCCGCCAAAAGATATGTTTAATTAATAAAAAATTATAATGGAATTCCTAATCCTTCAATAAAATGAGTATTAGGAATTCTANATAATAAATTTATATCTATTTTNATTTTTTGAGATCTACTNCCACCGCCTAAAATAATATAATCTAAATTTTCAATATTTTTATCTATATANATATTTATATCAGGTGGTAAGGCTACAGGAGTTACACCTCCAATTATCATACCAGTTAGTTCTACAGTTTGCTCTGCAGAAGCAAAAGAAAGTCTTCTAACACCCATTAATTTTCTAACAGTTTTATTAACATCTAATTTATATTCTGCTGTAACAACGCAAGCACTGTAAATTATAGGATCTTTTTTAGAAGCAATTATTATTGTATTACCTGAATTAGATTTAGGCACATTGTAAAATTTACAAAAATCGTCTGTATCTGCTAGTTTTGGATCACATGGAATTAATTCATATTTAATCTTAAAATCATTTAAAAATTTCTCAATTTTAGCTTCAATCACAATATATATTTCAAGTTATAAATAATTAATTTTTGAGANTTTCAGAATCGATTGATTCGATTTCTTTACTAGTAATAGTTTTTGTATTGAAAGACTCAGGAGCAATAATACCGCCTGACAAAACCATAGACATAGCTTCCTGAACACTTAAATCAGTATCATTTATCTCATTATAAGGAACCATTACTACAAAACCAGAATTAGGAGTTGGTGCAGTTGGAATATAAACAGTTGCCATTTTTTGGGATTTTGAAACTTGAATAATAGAAGTTAAAAACCCAATACACCACATACCTCTTCTAGGATGTTCAATCATTACTACACGCTTAAATCCAGTTGAATCATCATCCTTAGTGCCTGCTAATGATTCTATTAATCGCCTGGCAGAAGAATACAAAGANCCTACCACCGGCATCCTCAAAACAAAATTTTGTATAGCATCGCCAATTTTTTGCCCAAAATATCTTGTACTGAGTAGTCCTACAATATATACAACAATCATTAAAGCTAATACACCTAAACCATATATTCGTTTACCTCCAAAAAACAATGAGATATATGGAGCTAAAACACCATCTATGATATCAACTAAAAATTTTGCAAACATATAAGTTAAAACAAAAGGGATCATAATTAAAAATCCTGCTAATATCATTCTGGAAATATGCTGGTATGTAATATTGCCTGCAAACTTCCAATTAGATTTTCGACCAAATGGTAATACAGTATTTAAAGTAGACGCAACGATTAATGAATATATATTTATTATTAGTGTTTTTATATTAGAAAACCAACGTTTAATCATAATTAAAATTCCATTGTTGATGCATTAATTAATCCTATAGATATATTCCAAATTTTATCTTGTAAGTTTATATCATATGAATAATCTGAAGATTTCACAATATCACCCTCTGAAAAAAATACACCTGACAATTTATCCGTATGACATTTTTGGATAACCTCAAAAAGTTCTTTTGCACTTTTATTTGCATTTCTTCCTACTAATTTCAAACCCCAATTTAAAAAAGATAGCCATCCATTATTAGATAATAAATTTGTAGCCACAATTCCTGGATGAGCAGCATTAACTAATATATCATCATTTATGTATAATTTTGACAATTTATAAGTTAAGCATAAATTTGCTAATTTTGTTTCACTATAGCGTTGCATTTTTGAATAATTATATGTCTCTTGAGGATCATAATTTTCAAGATCTCCTCTTCCTCTATAATGAGCGGAAGAATTAATATTTAATATCAAAGAATATTTATCAAAAGAATTATCCTTGTATAGCTGGGTTGCAATTAAAAATGGTGCGATATGATTTATTGCAAAAGATAATTCAATTCCTTGTTTAGAAATCCTGTTTTTAACAGGGAAAATTCCTGCATTATTAATTAAATTTTTAACTTTTATTAATTTGCAATTTATATAATTTGTTAATTTTAATATTTCTATTTGATCAGACAATTCGCATAATGCATAGGAAATTCTTAATGACGGATATACAGAAATTAAATCATTAATAATTTTGATAGCTTTAGTTTCATTTCTTGCAGTAAAAAGAATGTTTTGATTATCTTTAGCTAAATATTCCAACATTTCAAACCCAATACCAGAAGTTGCTCCAGTGATTAAAGTTATATTTTGGCTAGACAGGATTTCTATATTATTTGAAAATTTCATATTTATTTTAATCCTTGTTTAATAATAAAACTTTAGACTATAATTTATTAACAATTTTTATAATTAAATTATAAGAGATAAATAAAATATGGCATACACAAATAATTCAATGTTAATCGAAGCATCAGAAGTTTTTGAAAAATTAAAATCCGAAAATACAATCATAATCGACTGTGATGTCAGTGATGTCTTTCAAAGAGCGCATATTAAAAATGCCAAAACTCTTCCCACTCACCATTATATTAAGCAAAAAGGATTTGAAAATGACCCTAAAAACAATCCTCATATAATGGAAAAAAATGATTTTCATAAATTAATAACAGATTTAAATATAAACCAAAATTCAGAAATAATTGCATATGACAATTCTGCAAGCCTTTATGCAACAAGGTTTTGGTGGTGCCTTAATTATTTTGGCATCAAAAATATTAAAGTATTAAATGGGGGTTGGAAAAAATGGATATCAGGAAATTACCCTATAGAATCTGGGTTTAATTATCCATTTTCATCAACTAATAAAAGTTTAAACAAAGAACAAACTGATATAAAAATTAACGAAAACAATTCATATATTTGTAAAATTACTGATATGAAAAATTCTCAAAATACAATATTGTTTGATACAAGAAGTGAAGGAGAATTTAACGGTACTAATTCAAGAGGAAATATGAGAGCTGGACATATGCCTGGAGCTATACATATTGAATGGTTAGAATTTATGAATGATGATCATAACTTTAAATCTGAAACTGAAATAAAAAACATATTAGATACAAAAAACATAACTTATGAAAAAGAAATAAAAACCTACTGACAGGGTGGTATTCGTGCGGCGCACGTATTTTTCGTTCTCAAGTTATTGGGGTACCCAAATGTTAGTGTATATGATGCTTCAATGGCTGAATATGCTAATCAACAAGATACTTTACTTGAATAACAAAACAGATATTATTTAAATTTCAATTTTTTCTTAATATCAATAACTATAAGCAATAATGACGGTACCACTGATATAGAAGCAATTAAAGCAAAACTAATCATTGCAGCAGAAAGAATTCCATAAGTTGAAAATAATGGCATTGGAGCAAATCCCAAAATAATAAAACCCGCAATACTAGAAACCCCTGCCCCAATTAACGCTAATCCAGTACCTTTTAAAGATATGGATATAGCAATATTTGGATCATCATTGATATTAATTTCCTGCCTAAATCTCTCGGTCATATGTATAGAAAAATCTAATCCTACTCCAATTGAAACTGCTCCGATAGTCGCAGTAACAAAATTCAAGCCAAAACCTAATAAATACATCAAAGCATAAAGCCAAGAGACAATCAATAAAAGCGGAAAAACTGTTACAAAAGAATAATAAAAACTACGGGTAGCCAATAACAAAAGAATTAATGCTCCTACTGCTGCCACTGGAATAGATTGTCTTAACGAATCCGTAGCTGCAGAAGTTTGGGCTTCTCTTATAAATGGTGATCCTGTGATACCATAATCTACTAAATTCTCACCATAATTCTCAAATATTTTGACATCTTTGCTTAAAATGTCAAAAGCATTTAATATGCTTTCAAAATCATTGGTTTTAAGAAGGCCAAACTGTAATCTCATAGAATAACTATCATTATTTGCATCATATCTCAAAAAGTTATTAATAGTCTGAGGAGGTATTAAAAATTCCGTATTATTTTTAGGAATTCCAATTTTTGGTGCAAGTTTAAAAAGTGAGCTGATTTGATCATCATCATCAAAAATTAAAT
>NZNN01000055.1 GCA_002694895.1 Chloroflexota bacterium | reverse complement strand
TTGATTTTATTTATGTAATTGGAGTGAGTAGAAATTACTCCTTTAGGTAAATTTGTTGTTCCCGATGTGAATAAGATAGTCGCCTCATCAGTTAAATTTACATTTTCAGGTGCAAATTTATTATCAAATTTATTAATTAAATTCATAAAATCAACAAGAGTATTGTTATAAAGTGTGACATTTGATGAAGAAGTATTATTATTTTGATTAGATTGAATAGAAATTATATTTTTTGAACCAGATTGTTTGAATTGATAATTTAGTTCCCTGATCGTTAAGTTGGGATTTGTTGTTACCGCAACAATGCCCATTCTAAAAGAAGCTAATAATAAAATAACAAAAGGGATAGAATTTGGAATATGAATTAATAATTTATCATTTTTTTTGTAATTATTATCTTTTAAATAATTACAAGTTTTAGATATTAAAATATCTAATTCATGATATGTAACTGTTTCTTCAATATTTTTATCTATATCAACGAAAATTAATGCAGTTTTAGATGGATTTTCTTTAGCATGTAATTTTATTATTGAATCTAGATTTATAATTTGCCTACTATTCATAATACCTAAACTAAACAGAAATTTTATAATATCATGAGTTCATATTTATTTTGTCCTTCTAACATACAAAAATATATAGATAATGCTATTAATAGCAATGCTACTGTTATAGTACCGGATCTTGAAGATTCAGTACCTGACAATGAAAAACATAATGCCTTAGAAAATATTTTAATTTTGTTAAAATCATCTTCAGTTAAAGATAAAATCATTATTCCTCGTATTGACACTTCATACTTAGATATTGAATTACAAATAACAAAACTCACTGAACTTAATTTAAATGGATTAATCATTCCAGATGTTAGAAATGCTCAATCAGTTAAAAATGTAATAAAATATATTAATAAAAGTAAACTTGAAAAAATATCTGTAATCCCATTAATTGAAAGTATTGATGGGATTAACAATTTAAAATCAATTATTCAAGATAATAACATTACTAAAATAGCATTTGGAAAATATGATCTTGGTTTAAGTTTAAATATTGATAGTGAAGAAACAGACAAATTAATTGATTATATTAAGTTACGTTTTGTATATGATTCATTATCATTATCTTGCTACCCAATTGATACTCCCGAATTAAATATAAATAATATTAATCTATTTAAAGAAAAATGTATTATTTCTAAATCAATGGGTTTTAAAGCAAAATTTGCAGTGCATCCAACTCAATTAGATATCATCAATGATATATTTAATTCATCAGAATATAATAAAGATGAAATCATTTTTATTATTAATGAATTTGAAAATTTATCCTCAAAGGGTATAGGGACATTTAAATTTAAAAACAATATAATAGATCTTCCAGTATATAAACATTTAAAAAACATCTACAGGAGTAAAAGATATGACCAAAAATAAATCAGATGATGATATATTCGTATTATTTGCTCATGCTAATTATCAATTAGATATAGGGTTTAAAAAACTTAACCCATCCCAAAAATCTTTCCAAGTATATAACTATAATGATCTTATAACTAACATATCTAATGCAGATGTATTAGTAATATCTGGTTTGTGGCAAAATGAATTGATTGAAAAAGCGAAAAAATTGAAATATATTCAGCTTACAGGTGTGGGTTATGATGGATATGATTTAAATCAGTTGAAGAATAATAACATTAAACTTTGTAACGCAGTAGGTTTAAACAGAATAGTTGTCGCAGAACACACTATTAGTCTTATATTAGCTCTTTCACGTTTCTTACATATTGCAAGAGATAATCAATTAAAAAAATATTGGGCTCCGTTTATATCAGATCCTTTAGAAAGACAATCTGAAATTAATGGAAAAACTGTGGTTATTTTTGGCCTTGGAGATATTGGTACTACTATAGCTAAATTTTGTAAAAATTTTGATATGAATGTTATAGGTATTAAAAGAGATACAAGCATAAAATCAGAATATACTGATAAACTTTTACATACTAGTAAACTTCATGAAGCCGTAAAAGAAGCTGACTTTTTGGTTATAAGCAGTTCTTTAAATGAAGAAACTAATCAAATCATAGACAAAAATGTATTTAACAATATGNAAGAAACATCATATCTAGTAAATGTTGCTAGAGGCGGATGTGTAAATGAGCAAGATTTAATTGAAGCATTGAAGAATAATAAAATAAAAGGTGCAGCATTAGATCATTTATCTACAGAACCACTTGATNTNAATAATCCTTTATGGAATTTTGAAAATGTAATTATTACTCCACATACTGCNGGTGAAACTCCAAATTATGAAACAGTAATACCTGAAATATTAATAGAAAATATTGAACATTTAAAAAATGGTAACGACAATTTACTTCATAGAGTTGTATAAATTTTCGAAAGATATTTTAGTTCCTTCATCTAAGAACTCTAAATCAGATCCGTAAGTAAAACATTCTGCGCCCTTAGAAACAAATTCTTTTGCTACATCCAAAGATCCTGCAAATAAACCAGGTATTTTATTCTTACTTTTACAAATATTAATAATTTCTTCCATTTTATCTTTTACCAATTGTGATTTTGGTGGAAAATTTGGTACTTCACCCATTGAAATTGCAAGATCAGAAGGACCAATCATTACTCCATCCCATCCATCAAGAGTGCACATTTCAGATAAATTATTTAAACCTTGTAATGATTCAATTTGTGGAAAAAGAAATTGTTTAGAGTGAGCATTAATAAAATAATCTTCATATGATTGATAATTTTCACGTAATCTAACAGGACCCCAGCTTCTATTTCCAAGTGGTTTGTATCTGGCAGCATTAATACAATTTTTCAAATCATTCATTGTATTAATCAAAGGAACTACTACAGCATCTGCTCCAATATCGTATGCTCTATTAATATCTGAAAAATTATTATTTGCAACTCTTATCCAAATTTTTTTATCTGTGTATGTATAAACAGTTTCTATAACATAATCTGCGGTCTCCCAAGTAAAAGCAGAATGTTGAAAATCTAATAGTATAAAATCAAATTTACCTTTACCAAGAGAAATTATATTTTGNTTGGTAGGATTGAGAATTAATGTTCCTACAATCATAAGTTTGTATTAAATTTCTTTATAGAAATTAACACTTNTGTTCCTTTAGAAAATTCACTTTTAATTTTAATAGTTCCATTATGGGATTCTATTAAATATTTTACAATAGACAAACCTAATCCACTTCCTCCAGATTGCCTGTTTCTAGATTTGTCAGCTCTATAAAATCTATCAAATATATAAGGTAACTCTTCTTTGGAAATACCCATCCCATTATCTTGTATTTCTAACNTTAAATCTTNATTCTTTATCGAAGTATTAAATGAAATTTCTCCACCGTCTTCANTTGCTAGTATTGAGTTATTTAAAATATTAGTAATNATTTGAGTGAATCTTTGAGAGTCATAATTAATTGTTATATTTGAATTTATATTATTTATTATGTTTATATTTTTGCTCTTAGATCTTAATTTAAAATTATTTATTATTTCAGAAATTTTATAATTAAGATCAAATTCTGAAATGTTCAAATTAAGCATTCCAGATTCTGCTAAAGATAAAGTACTTAAATCATCTATAATTTTTGATAATGTATTCACTTGGTAATCAAGAATTTTCAATGTTTCATTATCAGGTTTAATTATTCCATCTGACCATCCTTCAATATATCCTTTCAGATTAGTCATTGGGGTCCTTAATTCATGCGCAATATCTGTTATCATAATCTTTCGTTGTTCATCTAATTTTTGTAATTCAGATGCCATATAATTAAATGCTGTTACTATTTCGCTCAATTCTCCAGAAACTGATTGGTCAATTCTTTTTGTAAAATCACCTTTACTTAAATATTTTGATGTATTAACAATATTAGTTATTGGATTTAAGGTTCTCCTGGAAATTATCCATATAAGAGCAATTGAAGTAATTATAGAAAGAATTGCAATAATTGCTGCTGATTTAATAATCTGATTTTTTACATTTATAGGAGGATCAACTATTAATAGATCCTCTTGAGTATCTGTAGCAGATATTGCTTGAATAGAAACTAATTTAGGCTGATTTACTTCAACAACCATTCCGCCTAATGATGTAGGAATGATCTTAAATATAGGATTCCGTTTTTTGTTTTGCAAATTATACCCTTTTGATGTGTCAAAAACTTCAATATTATTTTCATCATATAATTTAATATTAGTGCCCGTAATTGTTGCATATTCTATTAATTTTTTTTGAACTTCTCTTAAATTTATTGTTTGACCATTATTAGTAACTGAATCTAATAATCTTTGNATTCTTTCTGATTTAAGTTGATTTAATTCATTTTGAAGTTTCTGGGATTCAATATTAGATACATGTTGTAAATAAACACCTAAAGATAATAAAGTACCTACCAAAACCACAGAAAAAGATACAGTAATTTTAAAAACCAAACTATTTAATAATTTTAACAAATTATTCTTCATCAATAAGCCTATATCCTAAACCATATACAGATTCTATATATTCATAATGATTATCAGCAATTCTAAGTTTTTTACGTAAATTTGCAATATGTGTGTCTATAGTTCTATCAAAGCCATCAAAATCCATTCCAAATGAAGTATCAATAATTTCTTGTCTTGAATAAATTTTACCTGGGTATGAGCAAAGGTTTTTAAGGATTTCAAATTCTTTTGGTGTTAAATCAATCTTTTTGTCATTAATTTTAACTTTCTGTAAATCTATATCAATATTTAAATTTTTAATNTGAATAGATTTTCTTTCAGCAAATAAATTTTGTTTTTCTATTCGTCTAAAAACAGCTTTAACTCTTGAAACTAATTCTCTTGGACTAAAAGGTTTAGTAACATAGTCATCAGCTCCAAGATCTAANCCCTTAATAATATCGATTTCTGTTATCCGCGCCGTCAACATAATAACAGGTGTATTAAATTCCAATCTATATTCTTTAATAAATTCCAATCCAGATAATTTTGGTAACATTAGATCCAATACAATTAAATCATAGGAATTTTCATATGCATTTTCTAGCCCGTCTTCCCCATTATGTATAACATTAACGTTCCATTTTTCATTCAAGAAATAAGTAGAAANTAATTGTGCTACACTTTTATCATCTTCAATTATAAGTATTTTTTTTGTCATTAATTCTATTATCTATGAAAATAATTAAGAAAATATTAAGTGGTTTCATCTATAAATGACTTTATNCTTTTCATTCCTTCATCTACATCATTACTATCTAAAGCTCCATATGCTAGACGTATATATGACTTCCACTGTGAACCAAAAATTGAACCAGGAAGAACTAAAACAGATTTTAAATTAATTAAACTTTTTGCAAATTCCCATGAATCCATATTATATTTCAGTTCTATAAATGCATAAAAAGCTCCATCAGTCTGTATCCAGTTCAATTGTGGGATGTTTTTCAAATTTGATATTAAAGTTTCCTTTGATGATTTAACTGCATTCAAATTTGTTTCAATAGCTAATTGTTCATAATTCAACAAATTAAGCAAAAATTGTTGAGATAAAGATGATGCGCAAATTGATATAGTATCTTGAATTTTACATAAATCATCAATGCTCTTTGAATTAGTTGCAATGTAACCCAGTCTTAAACCAGTTATNCCAAAAGTTTTAGAAAAACTCCCNGTAATTATTATATTTTCAAAATCACTNAACAATGAAAGATAATTTGNTTCATAATTTGCATGTANATANTCATGATATGTAATATCAAATATTATTTTTANATTATTAGAATCACATATTTTAAATAATTCAATAAGATCATTATTTTTATATAATGCTCCAGTCGGNTTATTTGGAGAATTAATAATAATAGCTTTTGTTTTACTTGTAATAGAATTGGCAATACTTTTTATATTTAACTGAAATCCAGATTCAGGTTCAGAATCAATTTCTATTGGATTTGCTCCAATCATTTTAATTGCCATAATATAATTAAAATACACAGGGCTTATAACTAATACTTCATCATCCTTATTTAACAATAAAAAAAGTGATTTAAATATAGCGCTATTAGCACCTGGTGTGATAATTATATTTTTCTCAGGTTTTACATTAAAGTTTAGTTTANTAGAAAGAGAATAAGCCAAATAATTTCTTAATTCAATGTTTCCTCTAATATCAGTATATTTAAATGCATTAGAATTATTTAATAATTGATAATTAATATTTGCATATTCATTTGGAGTGTACTTGG
Organism: Chloroflexota bacterium; assembly: GCA_002694895.1. Lineage (GTDB taxonomy): Bacteria > Chloroflexota > Dehalococcoidia > Lucifugimonadales. The sequence goes on along the minus strand of NZNN01000055.1, from coordinate 7,502 downwards.
GAATGCCATGCCCAAACGATATTTTTTTATTTTTATTTGGAGAGTTATCTAACAGATGATTAAAATAATCAATGGGTGGTATTTCAACATTACTTAAATTAGAGTTCATTTTCTTTACTTAATTATAAAATTTAATTTTTCAATTGCTTCATTATCCAAGTTGAAATATTTTGCTTCANGGTGATGAAATACTATAGCGCTAACTGATCCTTCAGGGTCCATCATGTATTCTTCAGTCAATTCAACATTAATATTTTTTTTTGGATTTAAAAGATCCCATAATATTTTTTGATCTTCTAATCTTGGGCAGGCAGGATATCCAAATGAATATCTTTTTCCAATATATTTAGCTTTAAATATATCTTGATTCGTTATATCAGGAGAATCTTTTATTCCCCACATTTCTCTTATTTTCTTATGTATAAATTCTGCAGATGCTTCAGCAGTTTCTAATGCTAAAGATTGTATTATGTGCGATATAAGAAATTCTCCTTTACTTTGATATTTTTCAGCTAGTTCACGTATATCTGGTCCATATGTAGATACGAACATACATACATAGTCATCTTTAGCTGATGTAACAGGATGAACATAATCACTTAAACTAAGCATATCTTTATCCGTTTGTCTGCCGAAAGTAAATCTTGATATTTCGTTTTCAGAGTTTGAATCATAAATNATCAAATCATTATTCTCAGATTTTGTTTTAAAAAATTTGTANACAACTTTAGCTTGAAGATTTTCATTGGTTTTTAATATTTCTTTAACTTTATTTACACTTTCAAATAAATCAGTAGCTTTTTTAACATTCACTTTCAGATCGTTTGTGAAATTTCCTCTATATCCTAAATGTCTGTTATATAGCATTGTAGGATTAACCAAATTCCAAACATCTTCTATGGGTAAAACAATATTATGAATTTTTAAATCTGGGGGTTGAGGAATACTATCTAATTGTTTAATAGGGTTTTTTACTAAAGCGGATTTATCAGCAATCACTTTAGTTGTACGAGGAATCATATTAGATTTAAAATGTTTAATTTTTTTATCAACATCAATTAATAATTCTTCTTTACTTTTGANATTATTTAANTCATTTACNATATCTAATCCNGACATAGCATCTTTNGCATAAATAACTAAATTATTGTAANTAGGAAATATATTAAGATANGTAAATTTTTCNGTTAATGCTGCNCCNCCAACNAANATTGGTATGTNTATTTNTTCATTANTTAGATCTGANACNGTATCNACCATCATNTGAGCTGATTTNACTAATAANCCNGATAAACCNATNTAATNAGGATTATATTTNTTNTANGCATCAATTAATTCTTGNGAATTAACTTTAATACCTAAATTNATNACNTTATANCCATTATTTGNAAGNATAATATCCACTAAATTTTTACCTATATCATGAACATCGCCTTTAACAGTAGCTAGCATTATAGTACCTTTAGATGTAATATCAGCTTTTTCCATATATTGTTCTAAATAAGATACAGCTGATTTCATAACCTCTGCAGATTGTAAAACTTCAGCTACTATTAATTCATTTTTACCAAATAAATCTGAAACAACGTCCATTCCATTCATTAATGGACCATTAATAATATCTAAAGGTGCAATTTTCTTTAATCCTTTATCTAAATTTGGTTCTAATTTATTTTTAGAACCATTAATCACTGATTCTTTAAGAAATTTATCCCATGGAATATTTTCCTTTACTGTTTTATTTACAGGAGTAGATCTAAAATATTCAACAAATTTGTCTAATGCTTCTTTAGAATTGTTAAAAATCAGTTCATTAGAGAGGTTTATTTCTTCATCTGACAAAGCATTAAATCTTTTTAAATTTTGAGTATTAACTATTGCATAATCCAGTCCAGCATTTAAACAATGATTTAACATAACAGAATTCAAAACTTCCCTGCCATTAATTGGCAATCCAAAAGATACATTTGAAATACCTAATATAATTTTAGCCGTTGGTAATTCTTTTTTTATTAATTTAATACCTTCGATAGTTTCTTCTGCGGATTCCAAATAATTGACATCACCTGTACCTATAGGGAAAGTGAGTGGATCGAATATAATATCATTCGGGTTTAATTCATAATCATTTGTTAAAAGGTCAAATGATCTTTTAGCAATTTCTAATTTTCTTTCTCGTGTTATTGCCTGAGCTTGATTTTTATCTTCATCTATACATCCAACAATAACTGAAGCACCAAAGGATTTTATGATCGGGGAAATTTCATTAAATTTTTCCTCACCGTCTTCCAGGTTTACGCTATTAATAATAATTTTGCCAGGGCATAATTTTATTGCTTCCTTAATGACTTCAATATCAGTTGAATCTATCATTATTGGAGCTTTAATTTTTGAAGTTAATTTTTCTAAAAATTGTTTTATATCATATATTTCATCTCTGTCAGGATTTTGTAAACAGACATCTATTACATTAGCTCCAGAATTAATTTGTAATTTCCCAATCTCCGAAGCTTGGTCAAAGTCATCGTTTTCTATAAGCCTTTTAAATCTTTTTGAGCCTAAAACATTAGTTCTTTCACCAACTAATATCGGTTTAGTAGACTCATCAACATACAAAGATTCCAAACCAGTAACATAGTGTTTTAAATTCGATTTATTTTTATTGGTATCATAAACAATGTTATGGTTTTGAACTAATGTTTTTAGTTTTGAAATATGGTCAGGCACAGTACCACAGCAACCACCTATAACATTGACCCACTCATTTTTTATATATTCTTCTATGGTTTTTGAAAATTCTGTTGGAGATTCATTATAATTACCATGTTCATCAGGTAATCCAGCATTTGGGACTATAGAGATTGGATGAGAAGATATTTGACTCAATATTCTCAAATGCTCTCTCATAAATTTAGGTCCAGTAGCACAATTCATTCCAATCCATAATAAATCATTATGTTTTATTGTTAAATAAAATGATTCAATATCTTGTCCACCTAATGTGGTGCCCATGTTTTCAATAGTGCATTGAACAGCAAAAGGAATATCATTTCTATTTAAATCAGATTTTGCTAGTGCAATGCCTTTAATTGCAGCTTTTACATTTAAAATATCTTGAGAAGTTTCTATTAATAAAAAATCAGAACCACCTGAAATTAAACCTCTTGCTTGAATTCTGTAATTATCAACTAAAAGATCAAAAGTTATTTCCGCTGATTTTATTTGATTTAAACTCAAAAGCTTTGTTGTAGGTCCCATACTCCCGGCAACCAAAATTGAATTATCGGAATCGTTTATACTAGATTTTGCTATTTTAGCTGCTTTGAAATTTATTTCTTCAGCTAAATCAGATAATTTATATTCATCTAAAACAATAGGAGTTGCGCCAAAAGTATTTGTTTCAATTATATTAGCCCCAACATCTATGAATGATCTGTGAATATCTTTGATATATGTTGGATTAATAATATTTAAATATTCATTGCATCCATCTAAATGATCTCCTCCAAAATCTGAAGAAGAAAGATTAAGATTTTGTATAGAAGTGCCCATAGCACCATCTATTAATAAAATGTTATCAAAATTAATCAAAATATAAAAAATCCTTCACTTTTAATAAAATGAAGGACAATAATTTATCTAATAACCTCTTTGTTCATTATGAACCACGTCTAAAGCACCTTAAAAGGTTAAAGGTTGCTGAGTATAATACTACTCTCCTTCACGATAAAGTATATTTTATCATAAAATTAGATTATTAATATATGAATAACTACATTCGTACTTTCAAAAACATTAAACATAAAGAAGAAATTAGTATTAGAATGCCAGAATAAATTATAGTATATTGCATCCCAATATTATCAGCTATAACTCCTCCAATAACAGGGGAAATGAGTCCTAAAGACATAGCTCCCCACATAAGAGCAACAATAGTAGATTTCATATCCTCTGATTCTTTTTTATTAATCCTTGCAATATCTAAGCCTAAGGATACAAAAATAGTTTGAAGAGAAAATTCAAATATTCCCATAAGTAACAATACAATTGGAATTACAGGTATAGACAAGATTTTTATATCGTTCATAAACGGTATAGTTAAACACATAAATCCAAGAAACAATAAACTCGGAATCAGTAGAGTAAGTGGGTTGGATTTATCAACTATAATTCCCAACAGTGGTTGAGTGATGGTTCCGCTCGCTCTCATTAATGATTTATATATGGCAATTCGATTAATAGAATATTTCCAATTTTCCAAGAAAAACACTGGTAAGAAAGTATCTAAAGCTGATTCTCCCATTCCTCTTATTGCAGCCGCTATAATTAGTATAATTAATAATTTATTAGTAAAAATTATTTGTAGCCCGGAGTAGTAATCTTTTAAATTAACTTTTTTGGTAATATCATTTCTCAAAAAGTAATTTATAGCACTACCACCCAAGATTCCTACGAAAATTGGAATGATTGATGACACTCGCATTGCTTGTTCCCATCCAATCAATAACGTAGAAATCAATAATGATCCAAAAATAAGTGGTCCAAATGTTTCTCCCAAACTACCACCAGTACCATGTAATGACAAAGCAAAAGCTTGTTTTTCAGGGAATTTTTTAGCTAAAGTTGCTAATGCTGGAGCATGATACATAGATGGACCAATACCACTAATTAACATTGATATTGTTAATAATAAAATGGTATCAGAATAACTTAGCATCATATATGAAATTCCAGAAATAAATAAAGAAATGCCTAAAAGAGTACCTGATCTTCTTGCATATTTGTCACCCAAAAACCCGGAAAAGAATGTAGTAGTCATGCTTGTAATTCTACCTGCTAAATTGACACTGCCATATGTGGTTGCACTTAAGTTTAAAGATTGTTTGATGTTTGGTAATAAAGTTACATTTAAAGCTGAAACATAAATATGTTTAATTGTATGCCCAAATAAAATTAATGCTGCTAGAGTCCATCTATCTTTATTTTGAGAAGTTGGTAATTTTTGTGTTGCCAATTAATTTACAAAAGGAATAATTGTCCTAATATATAAAAGAAAATACATAATAGCAATGACTTATATTAATAATGGTGTTAATTGTTGTAAAGAAGCAATCTTTTTAACATTTTTAGGAATTTTCTTTCCCGTGATATTTTTTCTATTTAACCATACACCTAGCATTCCAGCATCTGAAGAGCCAATAGCATCAAAATCTAAACGATCACCTATATACACACACTTTTCTAAAGGAATATTAATTTTATCTGACATAGTTTGATAAATTTTAGGATCTGGTTTTTTAATCTTAATATCACCAGATACCAATATCTCAGAAAAATATTTATCTAAGCCCGTTTTGGTTAACTTTAATCTTTGAAATTTACTATCACCATTTGAAATTATACATAATTTGTATTTATTTATATTAAATAAACATTCAAGTACATCAGGATAAGCTCTCCACGACGTTTCATATATGTCAAATAATGTATTAGTTAATTGAGTGGAGTCAACAATGATTTTCCAGTTAGCCAAAACATTTTCTAATATAATTTTTTGCTGATCATATTGATTTATCTTATTTGAATCAGGTCTGTTATAAAATTCATTTTTTTCTTTGTACCAATAGTCAAACACTTCTTTTGTAGATGGGCGAGTAGAGTTATTCCAAGGAATAATATCTAGAAGTTTATCCAAGGAATAATATTGAGAATAATCATAATCAATTAAAGTCCCATCAATATCAAAAATAACAGCTTCATAATTCATTAATTTACCGTTGAAATTTATCTAATAAAATCATAAATAATTTTAGCACATTCTTCTGGTTTTTCTTGTGGAATAAAATGTGTTACATCATTTATTAATAGATCTTTACCGTTTAAAAACATTTCACTTAATTTTGGATCAGTAACTGAACTAGAAAACAAATCTTTATTATCGTTAGAATTTTTTCCTCCTGCGCGAATTACCAAAACTTTTTGATTAAATTTATTAATTATCTCAAATATTCCATATTGTGAACTTCCAGACATCATTCTGGCTTCTGCCCATGGTGGACAACTTAATTGGAAAATATTCTTATCGTCATCTTTGATTAATCCAAATTCACAATAATCTTTTAAAACTTTTTTATCCCATAATTTAAATGGTAATCTTGAAGAAAAATTTTTATACATTTCATCGTAAGAGTCCCATAAGTTTCGTCTTTTACTAATAGGATGTATAAAATCTTTTTTTCTTTTAAGATTTTGTTCATATTTGCTTTTTGTAAATACAGATGGATCAAATAATATTAACCCAGCAAATCTATCACTAAGTTTATTCGTCGCATGAGTAACAGCATATCCACCCAGAGAATGACCAATTCCAAAAATATTATTTAAATTCAAGTCAACAATTAATGTTTCTAATTCAAATGCGAATTTATTCCATTCATAATCATGATCGGGATTATCACTTAACCCATGCCCAGACAAATCAATAGTAATACAATTATAATCAGGTAATTTTGTAATTATTTGATTCCAAATCATTCCATGAAATCCTGAAGCATGAACAAATAAAAGAGTATACTTTGAATTCTTTTCAGTATTCCATTTTGAATACGAGATTTTATAGTTATTATGATTTATATAGCTAGTCAATATTTATTTACTTTTTAAAATAATTTTTAACAACATCAACAAATTTATCTATATCATTATCATTTATCCATAAATGGGGAGTAACTCTAACAGTATTTGTACCTCTAACACTAACATGAACATTATTATCAGTTAAATATTGTGTAAAATCTAAAGGAATACGATCATTAAACCTTACGCCAAGATAATGCCCTGCCCTATATTTATCATCAATTGTTGAAATACCAATATCTGAAAGATTTTCTATAATTTTATTATTTACTTCTGAAGTATATTTATATATCTCATCAACTCCCCAATCCAATAACTGTTCAAGGGCTTTGATTAAAGGAGGTAGTAAATGAAAATTTCCTTTATGACCGTAATCAAATCTTCTGGCACCAGGTAAATAATTACTTGGATAGTTAATTAAACTTGTAGGATTATCTGCTCCTTCTTTATGCCCCCACCAATATTCTAATGGGTCCCCATCATGATATTTGGGATTAATATAACACAAACCTAAATTATAAGGTCCTAATAGCCATTTATATCCTGAAACAACTAAAAAGTCTGGATTAATTTTTTCAACATCTATAGGCATAGCACCTACTGATTGGGTACCATCTATCAAAAGTGCGATATCTGAATTTGATATATTATTGGAAATTTTTTCCAAATCAATGTATCCACCATCAGTCCAATGATTGTTAGATAATGAGATGATTTTAACACTATCATCAATTGTATTTAATATATTGGTTGTCCAATCATCATCTTCAGGTCTTGGAACCACTGATAAAGTTGCATTTGTTTTAATAGCTAATTGTTCCCATATATAATAATTAGAAGGGAATTGTTCTGATAATACCATTATA
>NZNN01000054.1 GCA_002694895.1 Chloroflexota bacterium | reverse complement strand
CATAGAACTTGAACCATTTGATTCAGTTATTTCTGATACAACTCTGTAAGTATATGGAAATTTATCCGAAGATGGTAACATTGGGTGTACTGCTCTCCAAGCTAATTTTCCATGTCCTATTTCTCTTCGACTTGTAAAACCTGACCTACCAACTTCACCTACTGAATATGGGGGAAAATTATAATGTAACATAAATCTTTTTTCTTCAAGAGGAGTCAAAGTATCTAATCTTTGATAATCTCTTGCAGAACCAAGAGTTACCAAAGATAAAACTTGAGTTTCTCCTCTGGTAAACATGCCACTACCATGTACTTTTGGAATAATATCAACAGAACCACTCAAGTCTCTAATCTCATCAAATTTCCTTCCATCTACTCTTGATTTATTTTCGAGTGTTATTTTCCTAAATACATTAGATTTCAATTTATCTAATTCTGATTTATAATCTTCATGCTGAGCATCGGATTCTTTGCCTTCGAAAAATTTTTCAATTTTTTCATTAATAGCAATATCTATTTCTGATTTATTTAAATCGTTGTTTTTGTAAATATCTAATAATTCAGATTCTAATGCTGTTATCAATTCAGAATATTTAGATTCATCAAATTCATTAGTTATTTGTAATTTATCTTTTCCATTTTTAGTAACAAATGCTTTTAAATTATCTATAATTTCATTATTTATTTCATGTGATTTAACAATAGCTTCATACATTAAATCTTCAGAAACCTCTTTTCCTTCAGATTCAATCATTACCACTCCGTCAGTACTTCCTGAAACAAGGACGTTAAATTCACTTTCTTCTAATTGTTCATATGATGGATTTGAAACTAAATCACCATTTATATATCCAATATTTGTTGCTGAAACAGGTCCATTAAATGGTATATCTGAAATTGACAAGGCTAAATTAGCACCAATTAATCCCAACCAATCTAATGGAGTCGTTAAGTCTACAGCTAAAGGCAAGATTACAATTGCCACTTCGTGACGAAAACCATCAGGAAATAAAGGCCTCAAAGTTCTGTCAATCAATCTTGCAGACAAAATTGCTGAAGAGCTTGGCCTTCCTTCTCTTCTAAAAAAGCCCCCTGGTATTTTTCCTCTTGCATATAACTTTTCTTCAAAATCAACAATTAAAGGGAAAAAATCTAACCCTGGCCTGGGATTACTCATGGTGGCAGTAATTAACAATACATTATCCTTGTATCGAACTAAAACAGATCCATTAGCTGCTTTAGCCATATTACCTATTTCAAATGAAATTTCTTCACCATTAATTAAAAATTTGTGTTTATCTTCTTGCATCATTACTCCTAAAGTAGAAACGTGACAGGCATAGATTTATATAATAATTAAAAAATTAATTATCTTCTTATGCCTAAGGAAGTTAACATACCTTCATAAATACTAAGATTACTCTTTCGTAAATATGATAAAAATCTTGATCTCTTTCCAACAAGTTTTAACATTCCATGCTTGGAGCTATTATCTTTTGGATTTGATCGAAGATGATCCGTAAGTACAGTTATACGATTTGTAAGTTGGGAAATTTGAAATTCAACAGACCCTGTGTCTTTATCGTGCTTCTTAAATACTTCTTTTACTTCTTTTTTATTCACTTTAAATTGATTTATTTTACTAACAAAATAGATCTTATCACAAAAATCAAATAAATTTAGTATTTACGAAGTATTTATTCTCAAATAAATTAAACTAAACTAAATGATACATTAGAAATGTACAATTAATTCTATTCTATATNTTATACTCTCTCACGTTGTTTGGTTTTAACCTTCTATATAATTAANAAGNAAATAAGGAGAAAATGTTAATGACTATTTCTGAAAATATTACAAATGATGAAAAGACATTAAAATTAACTGAAATAGGTGTAAAAGAATTATTAGATGCCGGNATCCATTTTGGACATGAAAAAACAAAATGGAACCCTAAAATGAAGACATACATACATTCTTCAAGGAAAGGTATACATATAATTGATATAACTCAAACACTTACGATTTTAAACACTGTTTGTAAATATGTTAAAAATTTAAGTGCCAAAGGTGGTACTATTTTAATGCTTGGGACAAAAAAACAATCTCAGCTAACTATTAAATCTGCTGCGGAAAAATCTAAATCTCAATATGTTATTTCTAGATGGTTGGGAGGAACATTAACAAATTTTGATACTATTTTTAAAAGAATAAAACATTTAAATGAACTCGAAAATCAACAAAANAATNAACAATCAACAATTCCTACAAAAAAAGAACAAACTCAGATAAATAAAAAAATAAATAGGCTCAACAAATTCTTTGAAGGTTTAAAGAAAACTAATAAAATACCAGATTGCTTATATGTCATTGATGTGAAAAAAGAAAAAATTGCTATAAATGAAGCTAATATTCTCAATATCCCTGTTATAGGTTTGGTTGATTCTGATTCAGACCCGACCGGAATAGACTATATTATTCCTGGAAATGATGATTCTATCAGATCTATTAAACTCATTTCAAATGTTATAGCCGATNCTATTATAGAAGGAAAAACACTTGTGCAAAAAGCNAAACCTAAATCAAATGTTACTATTAACAAATCAAGTGGAAAACCAAAAGAAAACAAAGTTTGAAGATTGTTTTAATGAATCCTGATTTAATAAAAAAATTAAGAAACAAGACGGGTGCAGGAATAATGGCTTGTAAGTCTGCATTGGAATCTAGCAATGGTGATATAGAAAAAGCAATGTCAATACTTCAAGAGCAAGGGATAGCTATAGCAAGGGAAAAATCAGGTAGNAGTGCTACGGAAGGTATTATNTCTTCATACATACATTCAAACAATAAAATAGGTGTTTTNCTTGANATAAATTGTGAAACGGATTTCGTTGCAAAAACAGAAGATTTTAAAGATTTAGCACACCAAATTACTTTGCAAATAGCTGCAATGAACCCTATTTATTTAGATACAGAGATAGAAAATAACAACATTAAAAATAATATTAAGCCTACAGCAGAAAATTCTTTGCTTCAGCAAACTTTTATCAAAGATAACGAAAAAACNATTAAATCACTTATTGAAGAAACATCTGGTAAACTAGGTGAAAATATACAAATTAAAAGATTTAAAAGATTTGCAATTTCAGGTTAGTATATAACTTATGTCAAAACCGAAATTAAATAGAATTCTATTAAAAATAAGCGGAGAATCTTTCAAAGGTGATCGAGAAAGTGGCATAGATCCTAAATCAATTAAATATATGGCAAGTGAAATTAAAACTGTAGTTGATTTAGGAATAGAAATTGGTGTTGTTGTAGGTGGGGGTAATATTTGGAGAGGGGCAGAAGCAGAAAAAGACGGAATGGATAGAGCAACAGCTGATTATGCTGGGATGCTAGCAACAATAATTAATGCTGTAGCTCTTCAAGATTCCCTTGAAAGAAAATATTCTATAGATACCAGAACCCAGTCAGCAGTTACTGTCCAACAAATTGCAGAACCATATATAAGAAGAAGATCAATAAGACACTTGGAAAAAAAACGTGTGGTTGTTTTTGCAGCNGGCACAGGAAACCCTCACATGACTACAGATACAGCTGCATCTCTAAGAGCAATTGAAATTGAGGCCGAATTACTATTAATGGCAAAATATGGGGTTGATGGTGTATATTCTGAAGACCCAAGAATTAACAAAAATGCAAAAAAATTTAATCACATTAGNTACCAAGATGCATTAACTAAAAAACTTAAAATCATGGATACAACNGCACTAGCTTTATGTATGGACAATGACTTACCCATAGTTGTCTTTGATATGTTTAAAAAAGGCAATTTAAAAGGTATTATAACAGGTGATCAAAATGGTACTTTNNTGAGTAATAACAATATATTCTAATAGGAGAATCTTATGGAATTAAATATTGACAATGTTAAAGAATATACTTCTGAAAAAATGATTAAATCTATGGAAATTTTAAAAAGTGAATTATCGTCAATTCGTACAGGCAGAGCAAACACAAGTATCATTGATTCTATAAAAATCAATGTATANAATTCTACCCTCCCTTTAAATCAGCTTGCATCTATAAATATCATTGATGCTAGCTTAATAAATATTAATGCTTGGGATAANAATAACATTGAACAAATAATAAAAAGCATTCAATCATCTGATTTGGGACTTAACCCAACCATAGATGGGGATATTATAAAACTAAGCGTACCACCGCTTAGTGAAGAACGAAGAATAGAATTAAGCAAAGTAGCAAAACAAAAAGTAGAACAGTCTGCAATTGCAATAAGAAATATTCGAAGAAGTATTATTGACGAAATTAAATCCAATGAAAAAAACTCCTCAATTAGNCAGGACGAATCAAAAAGAATGCAACAAGATGTTCAAAAAGTAACTGATACTTTTATATCAGATATGAATAATGCGGGAGAAAATAAACAACAAGATATTTTAAGTATCTAAAAAACGTTATAATTACCCATAATGAAAATTAATGATATCAAGCATGTCGCTATAATTATGGACGGAAATGGAAGGTGGGCTGANCNACATAACCTTCCNAGATTTTCAGGACATAAAAAAGGGTTAGATACGATTCCGGAAGTTGTTAAAGAATTAATAAATAATAATATAAAATACATAACATTATTTGCCTTTTCAACAGAAAATAATTTCCGCCCNCAAGAAGAAAAAGAAAATTTACTNAATTTACTTGAATTTGCATTAAATAAAATTGCAAAAGAAATTCATGAAAATAAAGTCAAATTATCATTTATAGGTGAGATAGAACATCTGCCAAAAGTTTTAATAAGAAAAATAAAAAATATTACTCAAAGCTATGATATAAATTATGATGCAGAATTAATCATCGCTTGGAATTACGGAGGAAGACAAGAAATTATACAAGCAGTAAATAAATTAATTAAACAAAAAATTGATAATATAAATGAAAAACAATTTGAAAAATTACTTTATACCAGCAAGACCCCAAACCCTGACTTAATCATCAGGACAGGGGGACAAAAAAGAATTAGTAATTTCATGCTCTGGCAATCAGCATATTCAGAAATGTATTTTACTTCAAAATTATGGCCTGATTTTAATAAAGGGGATGTAATTAAAGCACTTAATGATTTTAAAAAAAGAAATAGAAATTATGGAAAAATTAATTAAATATTATTCAATTTCAAATTTAAATTTAAGAATTCTATCTACCTTGTTTTTAATCATACCTTTAATATTCATTACTTGGTACAGCTATTTAGGTTCTATAATTATTTTATTTTTAGTGTCATACATTTCTACAAATGAGCTCATAAATAATAAAACAACCATAACAAATGTCATATCTGGGATAATAAGTGGTTTTATTGCAATTTCTCCTTTCATTTTTTATCAAATATTTAATTCAAGTATATATTTTGAAAATTTTATATTTTACCTTATTACAACAATAATTATGGCAAATATATTCATACCTATAATTTTTAATTATCAAAATATTATTTCAAATATTTATTATAAATTCATAATTCCAATTCTATTGCCATCAATATTTATGATTTATGGAGCAATGATTTTAATTGAAAATAAAAATATTTTTCTATTATTAATTATATTAAGTGCTTTAAATGATTCCAGTGCTTATGCCATAGGAAAGATTTTTGGGAGACATGCATTATCAAAAAAAATTAGTCCAAAAAAAACTATTGAGGGATCATTGGGGGGAATGATTGTAACATCATTTGTAGGTATAGCAATATTTAAATTAAATATAAGTCCATTATACTTAGATAGCATTAATATCTTTTATCTAATATTCAGCATTTTACTATTATCAATATTCGGACAAATTGGAGATTTATTTTTCTCTAAAATAAAAAGGATTAAACAAATAAAAGATTTTGGTAATATATTCCCAGGTCATGGGGGTCTTTTAGACAGAATAGATTCATCTTTATTCATCTTATGGTTAGGATATTTTATATTACTAAATTGGATTAATTTATGAAAAACATATCAATACTGGGATCTACCGGTTCCATAGGCATACAAACTCTTGAAATATGTAGAAAATTAGAAAATTTAAACATTATAGGATTAACTTGTAATAAAAATACCACGCTGTTAAAAAAACAAATAAAAGAATTCCAGCCTGATTATTATTGGACAAATAGAAAAAATATAAATTTTCAAAATTCAAAATTAAAATCACCAACAAATATTGCAACAGATCCTAATCTTGATATTTTAGTAGTTGCTACAGAAGGTTTGTCATCATTAAAACCAATAATAAAATCTTTGGAAGAATCAAAAGTAATAGCTTTAGCGAATAAAGAATCTATATTATGTGGTGCTGAATTAATAATTGAAAAACTTAAAATGTACTCAGGAAAATTAATCCCTTTAGATAGTGAACCCGCTAGTGTAAAAGGCATACTCTCTCAAACAAATAAAAAACCAAAAAAAATAATTATTACTGCTTCAGGTGGGCCATTTAGAGGACATAAATTTAATATGTTAAAACATATCACTCCCGATAATGCTCTTAACCACCCAACATGGAAAATGGGGAAAAAAATATCAATAGATTCAGCTACTCTGATGAATAAAGCATTTGAAGTTATAGAATGCAGTATATTATTTAATTTCCCTGTTGATAAAATTGAAGTGATATTAAATCCATCTAGCAATATTCATGCATTAGTTGAATTTAATGACAACTCATTTATAGCTGCATCATATCCTCCAGATATGAAAATACCCATAAATGAAGGTTTGAACTATCCGGAATTTAAAAACAATGGAATTTATTGTGAATTTCAAAAAGAAAAACTGAATGGATCAGATTTCGAACCATTTAAACCCTCAGATTATCCCGTATTTGAATTGGGTTTAAAATATGGGAAAAGAAGAGGTAGCTGGTTGGTAGCATTGTGTGGTGCAGATCAAGCAGCAGTAGAATTGTTTCTTAATAAAAAAATTCAATTTACTGATATTCCTATTTTAATAGAATCAGTTTTAAAATCACACAAAGAAGAAACTGATTTAAATATAAATAATATATATAGAATATATCAAAATACTATAAACAATACTTACGATCTGGCCAGGGTATAAATGAGCGAATTATTAGGATATTTATTATTTATACCAATCATATTCATTATTGTAGTTTTTCATGAATTTGGCCATTTTATTATTGCAAAAATATTTAAAATAGAAGTAGAGGAATTTGCAATAGGATTCCCGCCCAGACTTTTTGCTAAAAAAATTTCCTCGACAATTATAAGTTTAAATGCAATTCCTCTTGGGGGTTATGTAAAATTACCATCTATAGAAACACCAGATAAAAAAGAAAGATTTTCCAAAACATTAAGTATTAAAAAAATCATTATTTTTTCTATGGGTTCGTTCTTTAATTTTTTAATGACATTTCTTATTCTTGTATTCATATTTTTAACTCCTCACAAAATATGGGGTGGGGAAATATATATAGAAAAAGTTGCACCCAATTCTCCTGCAGAAATATCAGGACTCATTCAGGGAGATATTATAAAAAAAATAAATAATAATCCAATAAATACAATTGATAAATTGGTTAACAATATATCAGAAAACAAAAATTCTCCTACTAAAATCATAATCGAAAGAAATAAAAATTTATCTGTTTTTGGATCTATCTCTCAAACAGAAAGAAAAGAATTAAACATTACTCCAAGGGAATCATCAATAAAAAGAAAAGTAGTACAAAATGTTCAAAATATTAATGAAGAAGTGTCTTTAGAATTAGCTAAGAAATATAACTCGAAACTTGAAATAGGCGATGAAATGACTGAAGGCAAAATGGGAGTTTTAATAAACATTAAAAATCCAAAACAAATTGATGCTCAATTAAGTTTTAATGAATCAATTAAAAAATCATATATTACAATGGGATTATTATTTTCAGGAATTAAATATATATTTATTGAAAATAATGAGTTATCAGGAGAATCTAAATTTACTGGACCAGTCGGAATAGCTCAGTTAACTAATCAATCATCTAAACAAGGGTTACAATCAATTGCAGAATTAGTGGCATTAATAAGTTTTTCACTTGGAATTTTTAATCTGATTCCTTTTCCACCTCTTGATGGAGGAAAATTATTTCTTGAATTAATCACTATATCTAGAAATGGATACCCTCTTCCATCAACTTTCACTTATAGGATACAATTAATTGGTGTTTCAATTTTATTTGGATTAATTATCTTTGTAACATTGTCAGACATAATTAATATTTTTAATGGGTAATCCATGATAACAAGAAAAAATACAAAACCTCTTGAAATTGGGAATGTGCAAATTGGTGGTAATTCCCCTGTATCTATACAATCCATGACAAAAACACCAACTTCAGATATAGATGCAACATTAAAACAAATAAATTCGCTATACGAAAATGGATGTGAAATAATAAGATGCGCAGTACCAGACATGGACTCTGCTATAGCTCTAAAAGATATAGTAAATGAATCCCCTATTCCCGTAGTTGCAGATATACATTTTCATCATGAACTAGCAATTAAATCAATAGCTTCTGGAGTTCACGCGTTAAGATTAAATCCTGGAAATATTAGAGATCATACAAAAGTAAAAGACATAGTATCCAAAGCTAAAGCAGCAACTATTCCTATCAGAATAGGAGTAAATTTCGGTAGTTTACCTCCAGTTGGATCGATAGGTAAAACTAAAGGGATATCAAGGCATAATAAAGGTGTTGAAGATCTTCCTAGGTATAATAAAAACAGTAATGTTTACTCACAGGTAGATCACATGGTCAGAACAGCTCTGTGGGAAATAGATATACTTGAATCACTTCAATTTTATGATATAAAAATTTCTATGAAAGCTTTTGACATAGAAACAACTGTTGAAGCTTACAAATCAATATCAAAATTAGTACCATATCCTATTCATCTGGGTATTACTGAATCAGGAACTAAAGACTCAGGGTCTATACGATCAGCAGTAGGAATTGGAATGTTACTTTATGAAGGAATTGGAGATACTATTCGAGTATCTCTTAGCGACGACCCTGTTGAAGAAGTTCTGGCCGCAAATAATATTCTTAAATCTTTAAATTTAAAAAATACTGGGATAACCTTAGTTTCCTGCCCAGGGTGTGCAAGAGCAGACGTAGATATTATTAATCTTGCTAAAAAAGTAGACAGTATTACAAAAAAATCTAAATCAAAACTAAAAATAGCTGTTATGGGGTGTGAAGTTAATGGACCAGGAGAAGCAAAAGATGCAGATCTAGGAATAGCTGCAGGTGTAGGTAAAGCTATAATATTCAAAAAAGGAAAAAAAGATAAAGTAGTTAATGCAGATGAAATGTTAACAGTCTTTGCAGAAGAAATAAAAAAAATGGAAAGTGATTATGATAAAAATCTTATTCAAGGGTAATAAATAATGTATTTAAGTAAGATGCTATTTAAATCCTTAAGAGAATTACCATCAGATATAGAGCTTGAAAGTCACAAAATCATGTTAAAATCATCAATGATCCATCAAGCAAGTTCAGGGATATATAGTTACCTACCAACAGCTTGGAAATCATTAAAGAAAATCGAAGCTATAATTAGACAGGAAATGGATGCAATTGGTGGACAAGAATTACGCATGCCTGTCATTCAACCAAAAGATATTTGGAGTAAATCTGGCAGATTTGAAGCAATGGGTGATGAACTATTTAAACTTCTAGACAGAAGAAAAAAACCTTTCGTTTTAGCGCCAACACATGAAGAAATATTAACTTTAATAGTCAAAGATATTATTTCATCATATAAATCTCTACCTCAAGTACTTTACCAAATACAAACTAAATTACGAGATGAGCCACGACCACGCGGAGGATTATTAAGAGTCAGAGAATTCGTAATGAAAGATGCATATAGTTTTGATATAAACCAGAAAGGCTTAGATGAAAATTACAATAAATTCAGTACTGCCTACCATAATATATATGAAAGATGTGGGCTTGAGGTAATTAAAATAGAAGCTGACAGTGGAGCTATAGGAGGTAAAGACTCCCATGAATTCGTAGCTATATCTGAATCAGGAGAGGACACTGTTGTTTTATGCAATAATTGCGACTATGCAGCAAATACGGAAAAAGCAATATTTACAAAAACTGAATTTACTGATGAA
>NZNN01000053.1 GCA_002694895.1 Chloroflexota bacterium | reverse complement strand
AATATTCCACGTTTACATAATATGTATTTGCTCAAGTAGTAAGAAAAACTTAAACCTTGTGAAAGGTATCTTAACATAGGCACATAATTATTAAAGTATTCATATGCTTCCTCCCACTTATTGTTATTTAACAGTTTGTATGTTTTTACAAATACATCTGGAATGTAAGCACCAGGCATAGTTCCTTTGGCTCCCCTTAAAGATTCTTCAATATAGTAATTTCCACTTGCCCCACCAAGAATTATAAGATCTTTTGGTTTCAAATTTAATAAACCTTCTATCTTTATGGGAGTTGGAGGCACTTCAAGTTTTACATATCTACAATATTCTATATTGTTAGCTAAATTTACTATAAGGTTGTTTGATAGGGACGCCCCTGGAATATCTTGCATTACAATTGGTAAAGGGATATTGTCAGATATAGTTTCGTAATATTGCATGATTTCTGAATCATTTAAAGTTATAAGATTTGGAGGCATTACCATCAAAGCATTTGCTCCAAGGTCTTGAGCTTGTTTACTCAATCTAATTGTTTCGTTCATACTGGAAGTACCGGTATTTATAATTATGTTTATATTTTCTTTGGATTGCTGAATTGATTTATATAAGATTTTAATTAATTTTTCTTTTTCTTCAAAATCTAATTTAAATATTTCACTTCCCAAAGCTAAGCCTATTCCATTTACATCATTATTTATTAAGAATTCGCATTCTTTTTCATAATCTTTAAAATTAATATCACCGTTTTTCTTAAATGGAGTCGCAAGTATTGGGATTACTCCAATTATTTGACTCATAATTCTCTCCTTTAATTTAATAAATTTTTGTATTGAACAAAAATTTTGTGAGTGTAAAATTTATTTATGAATAATAGTGTTACTAAATTTTTGAATGAAATCAAGGTCTTAGATTTATCGAGACATTATTCTGGCGATCTCACATCTATGTTTTTAAGTGATTTTGGTGCATTAGTATATAAATATATAAATAGCACTGATAACTATTCAGAAAATGATTTCTGGAACAGAAATAAGAATATCACCCAGACTGAATTTGACAATGAATCTTTTTACAAAAGAATTCAATCTGATTTGAAAGATACTCATGTTTTAATTCATGATTTTCAATATGATACAGATGAGTATAAAAAAATTCTTTCTTTAATTGAAAAAAATAAAAATTTAATAGTTTGTCATATTTCTGCTTTTCCAATTAACTCAGAATTAAAATATGAATTAATGATTGATGATCTTGTTTTAGCAAGGGCAGGGGAGATGATGGTGTTGCCAGGACATGGTGTAGGTCCAAAATATTTGATGCACCCAGTTACAAGTGTAGGATGTGGGATAAATTCTGCAACTGGTGTAATTACTGCATTAATTTCAAATTATATATCTTCGAAAAAAATACAAAATATTAATTCCACTCTTATGGGTGGACTGCTCTTATATGCTTCAAATCCGTATCAAGGGGATAAATGGAGAGATTTTGCAAGCCCAACTGGAGGGGCTCCATTTTATAGTAATTATAAATGCTCTGATGGTTATCTCCAAATAGCTTGCATACATAGTGGATTTGTTGAAAAAGCTGCTATTGCTATTGGTATTCCGGAAATTCTAGTAGATCCAAAATATGAGATTAGTGGCGGAAAACCTGCTACAGGTGGTTTTAGAATCGAAGACCCAGTTTTAAGGCAGGAATTATATGATGAAATTGCAAAAATAATGATTACTAAAACTTGTGCTGAATGGAGTGAGATTTTTGAGGAATCAGATGTGCCTTATGCAAAGATAAATAATATTAGTGAAGCATTACAAGATGAACAAATAATTCACAATAAATTAGTTTATAGAAAAGGAGAAAATACTCATGTTGGGCAATTTATTGATTTTGAATCGGGGGTGAATATTGCAAATAATCTTAAGACTCATAAAAGAAATGATTTTCAATTACCCCTTGAAGGATTCAAGGCTTTAGAAGTTACTAATGTAATCGCCGGACCTGTATCAGGTAGAATATTAGCTAATTTAGGTGTTGAGGTTATAAAAATGGAACCCCCTGGTGGTGAAATTTCACGTCCTTTTGAAGTTGGTTATTTTCAGAATTTAAATAGAAACAAAAATGCTGTTTGTATAAATACTAAAACAGAAAAAGGAAAATCATTAGCTCAAGAATTAATTAAAACTGTGGATATATATGTTGAAAATATGAGACCTGGAGCTTCCGAAAGAGTTGGTTACGGTAAAGCTGATTTAGATAAATTGAACCCAACGATAGTTCAAACTCATATAGCCGCTTATGGCAATGATGGGCCTTATGTTCATAGACCTGGATTAGACCCTATTGCTCAGTCAATTACAGGTTTGCAATCTATACAAGGCGGAAATGAAGCACCAGTCTTTTTAGGTATGTTAGCTCCAACAGATTTTACAGCTGGCGGAATGGCTGCTCTTGGGACGGTTGCCGGATTATATAATAAAATTATTAATGAGACTGGATCTATTGTAAATACAAATCTTTTGGCTGGAGGNATATTNTTAAATGGNTCAAAGATAAATAATCATTTAAATAATAAGAATAATGTAAAATTTATCAATAAAGATCAGAATGGAATTTCTGATTTTAACAGAGCCTATAAAGCTTCAGATGGTTGGCTTTATATTTATAACAACTCTGATGATTTAAAAGAACTTTATACAAAATTCAATTCCTTATTTAATGAAAAAATTCAATCTGTATCAGAATTGGAAGCATTCTTTGAAGGTTATAAAATTGAATTTTTAATCGAAAAATTAAAAGATTCTGATATACNTATTTGCAAAGTGACTGACCCCACAGTTGATGAGTATGATTTTTTGTTAAACCCAGTAACCTGGGATCAGGTAACTGATACCAACGATCATCCATCATTAATATCTCTTGAAATAGCCCATAATATGCATGGTTTTGGTTTAGAAGATATAGATATCCCAAACTATCCTAAATTGGGTGAACATAACCTTTATTATTTATCTCAATTAGGTTATTCAAAAGAAGATTTGAATAAATTTGAATCAGAAGGGATTTTAAATTCTGAAGTTTAAATTTTAATTAAATCTAAATATAATTTTTTAACTTTTGTATATACTTCATCAATATTCCCATCTGTATCTATAGTGAAGTTTGCATAATCTATTCTTTTNTCCCAAGGGGTTTGGCTTTTAATTCTTTTTTCTGCTTCATTTTGAGATAAATTATTTCGGTTTTTTAATCTTTCAAGTGCAATAGTATCATCTACCTTAAATAACCATACTTCATCACACCAGGCAATATAATTAGCCTCAATTAAATTTACTGCTTCTACTATCCCAATTTTCTTGTTATCAGCTATCCATGAGTCAACAATGTTTTTTACTTCTATTCCAATATTTCCGATTGCATTTGTAAGTTTTTTCATAGAATTTTTATCTTTAAATACTATTCCTCCCAATTTTTGCCGGTCTATGTATTTTGTTTTATTATCAATTATTNCTTTTCCAAATATATCAATAATTCTATGATATGCAGCTTTTCCAGGTTCATATAGTGTGTGAACTAATTTGTCGGCATCACAATATTCAGGATTAAATTCATTTAGAAGTTTGTTGATAATTGTTGATTTACCAGTAGCAATTGACCCGGTTATCCCTAAAATTATTGTTTTATTTTTCATCAAATATTGTTTATAGAAGTTTATATTATTCTTTAATTAACTTATATTATAAGTTAATTAAAGAATAATGTTCCTTCGGAGAAATGTTATGACAAGAAAAGGTAAGATACAAACTGTAAAAGGTGTAATTGNCCCTAAAGATTTAGGAATGACTATGACACATGAACATGTGTTTATTGAATTTCCATCAACAATGAATATACCTCCCGAAGAATCCCATAAAAAACAGGTATACAATGAGCCGTTATCATTAAAAAATCGAGGATTGATCTATCATCATGGTTGGCCTAATTCAGATGACAGGAAAATTGTGGATTTTGATATTTCTCTTAATGAGATACAAAAATATAAAGCTGCAGGAGGTGGTGCAGTTGTAGATGCTACAAGTATTGGGATAGCCCGTGATCCAGAAGGATTACTCAAAGTTTCTAATCTTACAGATATACATATTATTATGGGTGCTGCTTATTATGTATACTTGGCACATCCTCCCGAAGTTTCTAAAATGACCATTGAAGATTTAGCTGGGGTGATAATAAATGATGTCAATATTGGAGTCGGGTCTCAAAAAATAAAATCTGGCATAATAGGTGAAGTAGGTCTNTCTCATCCATTACATAAAGATGAAGAAAANGTTTTAGTAGCATCAGCAGTAGCTCAACAAGAAACTGGAGCTCCAATACTTATACATCCCGGAAGAGATGAGAAAGCCCCTATAGTTGCTATTGATATATTAAAAAAATCAGGAGCTGACTTATCCAATACTATTATGGGACATTTGGACCGTACTGTTTTTGAAAAAGATACTCTTTTAGAGATAGCTGAGTCAGGATGTTATCTGGAATGGGATTTGTTTGGGCAAGAAAATCATTATTACGGATCTAATAAACATATTGATATGCCTTCAGATGCTAAAAGACTGTACGATATTATGTGGCTAATAGAAAAAGGATATGGTTCGAAAATTTTAATTGCTCATGATGTTTGCGCAAAGCATCAATTAGAAGAATATGGAGGATGGGGATATAGTTATATNCCTTCATTCATTGTTCCAAGAATGAGNGATAAGGGATACACTGATGAAATGATAGATGCAATCCTTTATACTAATCCTTCAGAAGCCTTACAATTTTCAAAGTGAATTNAATGAAAAAATCAGGATCAGAATATATAGCAGAATTTTTAGAATCAAAAAATATAGATACAGTTTTTACTGTTGCTGGTGATCATATTTTGCATTTAATGGATGTTTTATCTAATCGTGGATTTAGATTTGTTGATACAAGGCATGAACAGGCAGCTGTAGATATGGCAAATGCCTGGGGGAGAATAAAAAACACTCCGGGAATTTCTATGTTTACAACACCAGGACATGCGAATGCTATCCCAGGATTGACTTTGGCACATCAGCAGTTAAGCCCTGTAATTAATATTTCAGGATGTGCAGATAGTAAGTTTTTGGGGATGGGGGCTCCTCAGGAAATTGACCAGATTGGAATGGCTGCTCCAGTCACAAAAAAATCATCTATGATTTTAAATGGAAATCATTTATTAAGCGAATTAGAATCAAGTTATCAGTTAAGTTTGTCTGGGAGAAGAGGTCCAACTCATTTAACTATTCCAGTTGATATACAAACCGGATTTTATGATTCAGATGATATNTCAGTACAAAAAAGAGGAAATATCAGTGTTCAATTTGCAGCTGATGATGATGTGTATAAATGTTATGAGTTTATTGAAAAATCTTCAAATCCAGTCTTTATTTTAGGTAATGGAGCTCATGATGTTATTCAATCAGATATTGAAGGAATAGTAGAGACATTAAATTGNCCTGTTTTAAATGAAATGAGTGCAAGAGGAGTTATTCCTGATAGTCACGAATTATCTTATGGATTATCAGACCAAAGAGCTAATCCTACAGCCAGGGCAATGTCTGAAGCTGATTTGATTATACTTTTAGGCAAGGAATTGGATTTTACTTTAGATTATGGATCTCCTCCTACAATTTCTAAAAATACTAAAATTATACAAATTGACCCAGATGAAATTATATTAAGTAGATCAAAAAGAACTGATTTTTCTTTGTTATGTTCAGTTGGTGTTTTTGTTTCGCAATTAAATCACCTTCTAGGCACCAAAAATGTTACTAAAAAAGATCCTGAAATAATTAAAACATTTAAAAATAATTATATTCAGCATATGGATTATTTGAAAAGTTTGACAGGAAAAGGAGAATCTATTCATTCTATGGATGTACATAGAGAAATGTCAAAATTATTAGATGATNAAAATTGTTTAATTTTTGAAGGAAGTGATTTTGCTTTTTATGGAGCTTCTTTTTATCCTAGTGAGAGAAGTGACAGATGGTTTGTTAATGGTGTTTTAGGAATGATCGGATGGGGAGTTCCNTATGGCATTGGNGCAAAAGTTGCATTGCCAGATGAACAAGTTATTGTATTTACAGGAGATGGGGCTTCGGGATTTAATTTGATGGAGATCGATACTGCAGTCAGAAATAATATTAATGCTAAAATTATTATTGGATGTGATTCTGTATGGGGTATTGATTATCATCAACAGGTGCAGTTTTTTGAGAATCCTGTAGCTACAACTTTGAATTTTGTTAATTATGAAAATATTGCCAAATCTGTAGGAGCTTATGGAGACTTGATTGAAAAAAAATCTGAACTTGGAATCAAACTGAAAAAATTCTTAGATCATAAAGGTCCTGGAATATTAAATATCAAGACTGAACCATCACCAAGTCCCTTAACTCAGCATATATTAAATACAAAAGAATATTAATAGTAAATTTATCCTTCGTAAACTGTATTCCCACCTATTACAGTTTTTACGATTTTGATATCTTTTATTTCAAANGGATCCACTTTTGTTATATCTTTATCTAGTACAACGAAATCTGCAAGTTTATTCATTGAAATAGATCCTTTNATATTTTCTTCAAAAGCAGCTTTTGCGCCATTAAGCGTATAAATCTTTAAAGCTTGATCAATATTTATTTTTTGACTAGGNCCCCATAGTTTACCATTTGAATCAGTTCTTGTTATGCAGCTCTGAATACCCATCAAAGGAGGGTAAGGCCCNGGAGGATAATCAGTAGCTCCAGTTGAATTCACTCCATATTCTATAAAAGATTTTTGTGCAAACATCCATTCTAAACGTTCTTCACCATAAAATTGCATTTTTTCCCCATGGTAGAAAACATATGTACAGAACGGAGTTGCCTGTACATCATTTTTTGCCATTCTTTTTAAGATATCCGGATTTACCAAAGTGCAATGCTCTATTCTGTGTCTTGTATCTTTTAGAGGATTAAGTTCNAGAGCTTTTTCATAGGAATTTAAAACCATAGAAATAGCTGAATCTCCATTTGCATGNACAGCTACTTGAAATCCGGCATTATGCATTTGAATGACTTGATCATCTAATTCTTCCTGGCTCATTGCCTGAATCCCACAATCATCCTCAGAACCAATATATGGTTCTGATAACCAGGCTGTTCTCGCAGCAATAGCGCCATCCGATGTCATTTTTATACCACCCACTTTTAGCATTTCACTTCCGAATCCTGTTTTTACNCCTGCATCTCTTAAACTTGGAAANAAATCTTGTGCCATTAACATATANACNCTTAATCCAAGATAATTATTTTTTTCTCCATCTTGATAGGTTNAAAATTCATCTTGGCTAACTCTCGCATCATGAACACTAGTTAATCCAGATGAATTTAGCATTGAACTTATTTGTTTTAATCCTTCTGTTCTGTCTTTGTCAGAAATTCTGGGGAGTAATTGCTGAGTTGGTTGAATAGCTCTTTCATATACTACTCCATTTAATTNCCCTGTACTTTTATCTCTACCTAACTTCCCTCCATGAGGATCGNCAGATTCGTTGTGATAACCTGAAAGTTCTAAAGCTTTGGAATTCATGTAATATACATGTCCGGCTCTGTGCGAAACCATTATTGGATGATCAAGTGAAATAGAATCTAAATCTTGTCGGTACAGATCTCTATTTTCTCTTATTTTGGTGTCATCATATTTAAAACCCTGAACCCATTCACCTTTTGGTGTATTGTTAACTTTATCTTTCAACAACCCAGATACTTCTTGAATATCTTTAACTGTGCAATCAGCAGCCATTACATGTCTTATTCCGCTGCTTAGCACATGAATATGAGCATCAATTAATCCCGGGATAATTGTTTTATTTTCTGCATCATATATTTTAGTTTGAGGNGTTGTTATATTTTCAATATCATCGTTAGATCCTATTGCAATAAATTTACCGTTTTTAATTGCAAATGCNTGAGCTTTTGGTAAGTTTGAATCTACAGTGATTATATTAGCGTTTTTGACTACTAAATCTGGTATTGATTGTATTGACATATATCTCTCCATATAGTTTATTTTGATATTATTATGATTCTTTTTTGATGTCAATTAATGAAAATAGTAAATGTTACAACAGAAACACTAAGACATAAGTGGGGAGATACAACCAGGGATTCGGTAATTTTAAATATTGAATCTGATAATGGTTTAATTGGAATTTCCCGTGGTGGTGACCCTAAAATAATTTCTGAAATTTTAACACCNTTACTTATAGGTGAAGATCCTAGAAATATTATGAAATTATGGTACTTAATGTATCAAGAGATTTGGAAATACAGAAAGATAAAATTAGATATTATTAAAGGTAGTAGTTCGTTAGGAGCAATTGATATTGCTTTGTGGGATTTATATGGTAAATATCTCAAAGAACCAGTTTGGAGAATTTTAGGAGGATTTTCTAATGAAGTTAAAGTATATGCAGACGGAATTGGTTATTATAACCAAACTACAGAAGAGGTTGTTAAAATATTTAAAAGTCATGCAGATCAAGGTTATGAATATATTAAATATCATATAACTGAACCAGATGTTGATATAGCNGTAGAAAAATTAATATTAAGTCATCAATTGATAAATTCCAAAAACACAATAAATCCTAAAAAGTTTATGATTGATGCATTTTCAATGTGGACTATTGATCAGGCAAAAGAATATATTGATAAAACTTTAAATGTCCCAATTTATTTTTTAGAAGAAATAGTCAAAAAGGATAATGANTTTGGCAATTATATAAAATTAAAACAATATACAACTACAAATATTGCCGGAGGAGAAAGTACTGTTAATATATTCCAGGCAAAACAATTACTTGATACTCAAAGTATTGATATTTTACAAACAGATATCCTTGGCGGTGGCGGATTTACCGGGTTAAAATCGATTTCAGAATTATCCAAATCNTATGGAGTAACTCTTATGCCACATGGTGCTCAGTACCCTGAATTAAATTCTCATTTGGTTGCTTCAATTTCTAACGGAAATATGNTCCCTGCCTGTCCTGAATCTGAACCATATGAAATATGGTCTATGTTATATGATGTGAAACCTCATATAATTAATGGTGTTATGAGATTGAATTCTAAGCCTGGTATAGGATTGGATTTTAACAATAAATTTATAAATAATAATAAAATTTAATCAAAGGATTTTTTATGAAAGATTTAAGGGATAAGATTGTTTTAGTAACTGGAGCAAGCAGAGGTATAGGGCAATATATNTCACAGGAATTTGCTTCTAGATCTTCTAAAGTAATTTGTGTAGCGAGAACGATGTCAGANGGAGAACACCCACTTGAAGGATCTTTGCAAAGTACTGTTGAAAATATAAGATCTTCGGGAGGAGAAGCAACTGCTCTTTCAGCAAATATTTCTGATTTTGAGCAATGTGAACAATTGATAGAAAATGCTAAGAAAATTTATGGTCCTATAGATATTTTGGTCAATAATGCTGCATTAACTTATTTTGTTCCAATAAAAGATTATGTATTGAAAAGATGGCTTAAGTCGTGGGAAGTGAATTTACATGCACCATTTTATTTAAGCCATTTGGTTTTGGGTGACATGATTGCTAAAAACTCTGGCAGTATTGTAAATATTTCATCTGCAGCAGCTGTAGGTCCAGGTTCGGGGCCTTATGGTGGTGGTGGTGGTAATGAAGATATACAAAACAAACCGACGCGACAGGGTGGTGGTACTTGTTATGGGGCACAAAAAGCTGCTTTGGAGAGATTTACACAAGGACTTGCTGAAGAAGTTTATNATAATGGTATTTCAGTAACATGTGTTTCCCCTAGCTTGGTTGTTCCAACNCCTGGTACAGTTTTNCATAATNTAGTCACCGGNTTNGATGANCCAAGAGGGGAGCAGCCTGAATTAATGGCNAAAGCAACTGT
This sequence comes from Chloroflexota bacterium, assembly GCA_002694895.1. GTDB lineage: Bacteria > Chloroflexota > Dehalococcoidia > Lucifugimonadales. Next base: position 2,059 of record NZNN01000053.1, on the reverse strand, counting down.
ATTATTAGCAAGTTTAGAAAAAGAAAAAATTTCAGGAAGAGTTACATATAGCCAGGAGATATTAAAAGAATATGATCTCATTGATGATGCAAGAGGAAGAGGCGTTGATCCTAATATACCTGTATCAGGGTACAGTAGGGCATAATTAATGTTATAATTACCTCTCTTGTGCGGGAGTAACTCAGCGGCTAGAGTATCTGCCTTCCAAGCAGAAGGTCGCCGGTTCGAATCCGGTCTCCCGCTCCATACATTGGTCAAGACACTCCAGCTCAACTAACAATCATTTCAGGTTCTATATGACTGCGACTGAGGAAGTAGATTTCACAGTAGAATTATGGCGTCGGGAGAGCAAAAAGGCACGATCGATCAGTATACGATCTCTTCCTCCCTACGGAGTCGAGATTGTAGTGCCCAAAGGTCTATCTCATAAAACCGTAACAAGAATCGTTAAACAAAATAGTCAGTACATTAATCAGAAGTTATGTGATATCAAAAATAGGAATTTTGACATCAAACCATCACACATTTTTATTCCGGCCACCAGCGAAGCCATTAATGTTATCTACTGCACCCCTTCCATGGAAAATTCAGCGCTGACGGAGGCAAATGGAACCATAATACTCGATGACCCGAAGGAAAGAGTGTCTCTAGTCACTAACTCGAAGCTTCTACAACAATGGTTGCAAGGTAAAGCCGTCTCAATTTTAGGAAAGGCTGTAGAAACCATTTCCAATAAATTGAATATTCCATACAACAAAATAAAAATAGGTAGTCGTAAAAGCATATGGGGTAGCTGCTCTTACAAAAAAAATATAAACCTCAACAGAAATTTGGTTTTCCTTGAACCCAGTCTCATTGACTACGTTGTAACTCATGAGTTATGTCATATCCATGAAATGAACCACTCAAAACAATTTTGGTCTTTACTAAATGAATCATTACCTGGATCCAAAAAATTACAGAAACAATTAAAGTCGGACGCCAATAAATCAATACCTTCATGGGCATTGATTTAAAATCACATAAATTGAAATACAAAACCATGAGAGTCAATGGAAAAAGAACGCTATTAGCAGCGATAATAGCAATACTGATTCTCATATCTGCAAAATCGGATGTTCATCATTTCACTCAAACCGACTATGCTGCAGGGCCTCATGCTTTTTCGTTAGTTCGTTGGGAACTAAGGCATGTACCTTTGAAATGGCTACACCTATTGTGGGAAAAATACCCTGGTCACAAACCTAATGACGCCGAACGAAACAGTATAATTAAGGATTACTTAGCCACGACATTAAAACTACAAAAGGAACTAGTAAGCTTAGATAATTCACCAACGCTTAACCGCTTAATAGATACAACATCGATAAGTCAGACAACACTAAAAAACAAGGAAATCCAATATCTACAAAGAAAAAGGGAAGCACTCAGAGGTAGGGCAGAAGAAGCTATTGAATCCTCCGTGAGCAGTGCCGCCCATAATAACAACTTAGGTCTACCTCTTGGGTTACTTATTCCACCCACAGATTTCAGGCTCGGAGACCCACCTCATATTCTCATTACCTCCAGAAGAGACAAGATAGAACTTACAGGCAGTAAATTGATAAAGCCTGATTTAGAGTGGTCTGATCGTACAGAAATTGAGAGTAAGGCGGAACAATATGAAAACACCTCCGCACTTGTTGACGATCTCGCTGGCCTAGGAACCTATCCAGCCATCGTGTCAGACAAAGATGAACTACGGCAATTAATGCGTACGGCAGCCCACGAATGGCTCCACAACTATTGGATATTGAAACCGCTGGGAAGAAATATGTGGTCCTCTCAAAACATGCAAATTTTGAATGAAACTGCTGCAGATTTAGCAGGTAACGAACTGGGAGATGAAGCCTTCGAAGTGCTTGGTAACACCACCGTAAATTCCTACCGATACGATAGTTTGAACCCGGGTAACAGCCATTTAGTCAGAATATTGCGTGAAACCAGAACGGTTGTAGAAGAAATGCTTGAAAACGGAGAAATCGAAAAAGCAGAGCAATATATGGACAAACAGCTATGG
>NZNN01000052.1 GCA_002694895.1 Chloroflexota bacterium | reverse complement strand
TTTGAAGTCCTACNGGGCCTCCATTAAATTTTGTTACTAATGAGAGTAATAATTCAACATCAATTTTATCTAATCCTAAATTATCTACCTCTAACTGATCTAAAGCTTTTTTAGTTATTTCAGTATTTATTTTTCCATTTGATTGTACTTCTGAAAAATCCCTGACTCTTCGAAGTAATCTGTTAGCTATTCTTGGAGTTTTCCTTGATCTTATAGCAATTTCTTTTAAACCTTTATTATCCGCAGTTATTTTCAATATTTTTGCCGATCGTAATAGTATGTCTGACATTTCTGTGTCAGAATAAAAATCTAATCGATAAACTGAACCAAACCTGTCTCTTAAGGGGGCGCTTAACATACCATATTTAGTTGTAGCGCCAATAAGGGTAAATGGTTGTATCCCTAAGTTTACACTTCTTGCTTTTAATCCTTGTTCAATTACCCATGAAACTCTATATTCTTCCATAGCTGAATATAAAACTTCCTCTGAAATTTTATTAAGCCTATGTATTTCATCAATGAATAAAATATCTCCTTTTTGAATNCGAGTTAAAATTGCTACTAAATCACCAGCCTTTTCAATTGCAGGCCCAGAAGTAACTTTAATTGAAGATTTCATTTCATGTGATATTACATGAGCCAAAGTTGTTTTTCCCAAGCCTGGGGGTCCATAAAGCAAAGTATGATCTAATGATTCTGAGCGTTGAGTTGCAGCTTTTATAGCTATAGACAATGTTTCTTTAATTCTTTTCTGACCAACATAATCTGTAAATTTNCTAGGTCTNAAAGAAAGCTCAGAATTAATATCCTCAACAGAAGTTTCCGGGTTGATAATTCTTTTATTTTCCAAAATTTAGCCTAATTTAAATTTATCTTAATAACATATTAACAAAAATAGTATCTGAAAACTGAATGCTAAAAAATATAATATATAATGTTAAGTTATATTGTTAATTTACTATAATTTTGTTAAAATTTATTATTCAAGTAAATAACTACATATAGGGTATTATATCTTAATAAACACTGTATATAGTTATATATATTTTATAGCTATTAGGGAGACTACTTTGGCTCAACAATCAAATTACAACGCTGATTCAATTCAAGTATTAAAAGGATTAACNCCNGTAAGAAAACGCCCNGGAATGTACATTGGAAGTACAGANGANAGNGGATTGCACCATTTAATTAATGAAATTGTAGATAATAGTGTTGATGAATTNATGGCTGGTTTTTGCGATGAAATTTCAATTCATATAGACAAANATCAATATGTAGAAATTTCTGATAACGGAAGAGGGATTCCTGTAGAACANCATGAANCTACAAAAGTTTCAACAGTAGAAACTGTATTAACCACATTACATGCAGGTGGTAAATTTGAAGAGGGAGCATACCAAGTTTCCGGAGGACTTCATGGAGTAGGAGCTTCAGCTGTAAATGCTTTGTCAGAAGATTTTGAAGTTACAGTATTTAGGGATAACAAAATATATAAAATGTCATTTTCAGAAGGTGTTAAAAAAACTGAACTTGAATCCACACCGGTTGAAAAAATAGACAAGGGTAAAACAGGTACAAAAATCAGATTCAAAGCAGATCGAACTATATTTGTTGATGACGAAACAAAAGAAAATATAAATTATGATTTTCAAAAAATACTACTNAGAACTAAAGAAATAGCTTATTTGAATAAGGGNCTTAAAATTNTTTTTAGCAGTGATTATCATAATAATTTATGGCCAAACAATAAAAATATGTATTATTTTGAAGGTGGTATATCATCTCTTATTATTAATGAAACACGTAATAAAACNCCTTTAAATAAAACNCCAATTTACTATGAAGAAGAAATTGTCAAAAATGAAACTATAACAAATAATGACGGTAAGGCTGTAATTAAATCCGTAAAAACATTAGTTGAAATAGCAATACAATATGACACNTCTCTAGGAGAAAATGTTCTATCCTATGCAAATTGCATTAACACAGCAGATGGAGGAACTCATGTAACAGGNTTTAGATCAGCNTTAACTAGAGTGTTCAATGATCAGGCAGAAAAATTAGGATTAATTAAAGATGGCGAATCATCTTTACAAGGAGAAGATACCAGGGAAGGCTTAACAGCAGCAATTAGNGTNAAGTTATCAAACCCTCAATTTGAAGGNCANACAAAAGGNAAGCTNGGGAANAAAGATGTNAGAAATAAAGTAGANACTGTAGTTAGAAAAGCCNTNAATATATTTCTTGAAGACAACCCNCAGNTAGCAAAATTAATAATTGAAAAATGCCTAACTTCCCAAAGAGCAAGAGAAGCTGCAAGNAAAGCANGGGATTTGGTTTTAAGAAANAATGCNCTAGATGGCGGAGGNCTTCCCGGTAAATTAGCAGATTGNTCNGAAAAAAATCCTGATTTATGCGAGTTATATATTGTNGAGGGAGATTCTGCTGGAGGNACAGCAAAAATGGGCAGAGACAGNAAATACCAGGCAATACTTCCATTAAGAGGCAAGATATTAAATGTTGAAAAAGCAAGGGCTGATAAAATGATTTCTCATGAAGGNATACAACATATGATAACAGCTATTGGTACCGGATTTGGAAATACATTAAAAAATGAAGAAAATAATATAAATAATAATTTNGAAAATTCAAATTNAAATGNCAANGNAAGNGAAGGAATAGATTTATCAAAACTTCGTTATANCAAAATNATTATTATGACAGATGCTGATGTAGATGGTTCNCATATTAGAACTCTATTATTAACATTCTTTTTCAGNTATATGACACCTTTAATTGAAAACGGGAATATTTATATCGCTATTCCCCCACTCTATAAATTAGGTGCTGGGAAAAAAAGTAAATATTGTTATTCCGAAGAAGAAAAAGAAGAATTTATATCTAANTCACAATCCACCCAAAATATAAGAGTACAGAGATACAAAGGGCTTGGTGAAATGAATGCNGATCAACTTTGGTCCACAACAATGGATCCAGATACCAGGACACTAAAAAAAGTTATTATCCCTCCAGATCATGATGAATATGGGGAAAGAAACCCAGAAGCTGAAATAACTAGAAAAACATTTGAAAATCTTATGGGCGACGACGTCGATCCAAGAAGAAAATTCATACAAGAAAATGCACTGTTTGCANATATAGACGTCTAAAAATCATTCAATTGAATTTTTTAAAATCTAAACATCTAATTTAATTGACCTTTACTTTTTTTTTTCCTTTATAATTCTAAACCTATTAATAATATCCAGGATTTTTATTGGCTTTAAATAAAAATAAAATTTATTTAGAAAATTTACAATTAGAAGCTACTAATTCAATCAAAAATATCACTTCTAANGAAGAAATAGAGAATTGGAGAATTGACTACCTTGGNAGAAAAGGNAAAATTTCCGATTTTTTCCAAACATTTAAAAATTTAAAGTCAAAAGAAAAAAATGAATTGGGTTCATTAGCTAACAGTATAAAAAATACTTTGGAAAAACTATATGAAAAAAAATCCCAATCTTTAGATGAACAAAATAATGTAAAAAATGAATTTTTCGACTTCACTCTACCAAGTACCCCGATTTCTACAGGAAGCATTCACCCAACAAATCAGATGATGCAAGAAATCTGCGAAGCTTTTAATAAACTTGGATTTAACATATTTGAAGGTCCTGAAATTGAATCCGAAACTTATGCTTTTGACAAGCTAAATATTCCTACAAACCATCCAGCTAGAGATATATGGGACACGATATATGTTAAAAATGTTAATAAAATTAAATCCCTTGTACTAAGACCACACACTTCTCCTATGCAAATAAGAATAATGGAAAATAACAAACCTCCTATACGTGTTATTATTCCNGGAAAATGCTACAGATATGAAGCAACAGACAACACACATGAATGGCATTTTCATCAAATTGAAGGTTTGGTAATCGAAAAAAACATTAATTTTTCAAATATGAAATCAACATTATTTGAATTTGCAAGAATAATTTTTGGAGAAGATACAAAATCACGATTTAGATGTGATTTTTTCCCCTTTGTTGAACCTGGAGCGGAAATGTCAATTAATTTCAAACAAAATGAGTGGTTAGAACTAATGGGTGCCGGAATGGTTCATCCTAAAGTGCTTATGAATGTCGGGCTTGATCCCGAAGAGTACTCAGGATTTGCTTTTGGATTAGGAATAGAACGTGCAGCAATGATCAAATATGGTATAGAAAATATCAGAGACTTCTATGCAAACGATTATCAATTTTTAAAACAATTTAAATAAATTATTATGAAAATTCCCGTTTCGTGGATAAAAGAATATATTGATTATAATATCAGCAATNAAAAAATTGCTGAATTACTCACTATGGCAGGAACAGAAGTATCTGAAATTATAAAATTTGGAANTGAATGGGATTCCAATATTACAATAGGNAAAATNAAGAAAATTGATAAACATCCAAATGCAGACAGGTTATCTTTAGTTGAAGTAGATAATTCACAAAATATAGTTGAAGTTGTATGTGGAGCTCCAAATATTCAAATTAATCAAAAAATTGCTTTAGCGCAACCAGGTGCAAAACTTTATAACCCTTACGAGAAAAAAATATCTGTTCTTAAAAAAAGCAAAATTCGTGGAATAGAATCAAGTGGAATGATTTGTTCTCCGCTCGAATTAAAATATTCCGAAGATCATGAAGGAATTTTAATTTTAGATGAAAACGAAGAAATTGGGGCTTCTTTATTTTCTGTTATAGGTGATGAGATTTTAGACTTTGACATAACTCCAAATAGAGCAGACTGCTTGTCTGTAATTGGTATTACAAGAGAAATAATAGCCATTCTAAATACTCATAAATACGATTACAAAATCAATGAAAAATATGTGGATTTTAATACACTATATAATTCCTTCCAATCTAAAGAATCTAAAAACATTGAGGTAGTAAATTCAAATTATGAAAAATGCTTAAGATATAGTGGNGCAGAAATTTCTTCNATTGATGTAGGAAATTCTCCTTTTTGGATTAAAGANANACTTATNAAATCAGGNTTAAGACCAATAAATAATATTGTGGATATTACAAATTATGTGATGCTGGAACTTGGACAACCCNTACATGCATTTGACTTATCNAAAATNACAACAAAAAAAATAGATGTAAAATCCAGTAAAAACAAAGAGAAATTCAAATCATTAGATGGTGAAAATAGAGAATTAAATTCTAATATGCTAAGTATAACTGATGGCACTCAATCTATTGGGTTAGCTGGAATAATGGGAGGCTTTAATTCAGAAATAGATTCAAAAACAAAAAAGATATTCCTAGAATCAGCCTGTTTTGAAATGTCTAACATAAGGCAAACATCTAAAGANCTTGGGTTAAATACGGATGCTTCTCACAGGTTTGAAAGNGGTGTNCCTATTGAATTNTCAATAATTGCATTAAATAGAGCTATTGAATTAATTAAAAATATAAATAATGAATACATTGTCATAGATGGNAAATGGGATTTAAGCTCAAAAGAAATAAATAAAAATTCAAACAAAAAANTAAAGTTCACNAGTAAAAGATATANAAAAATAATTGGAGAAANTATTAAATTTNAANAAAGTGNAAATATATTTAATAGTCTTGGATTTAAGACTTCAGNTNCNCANNGGNAACATAGATACTTTTCTCAAAAAGTNNANATACCATACTGGAGGTCTGATATANCTATCGAAGATGATCTTATAGAAGAAATTGCCAGAATAATTGGTTATGACAATCTTAGCTCTACTCCAATGCAATATCCTGAAAACAATGTTCCAATTGACAATGACATTCAAGCAAGAAATGATTTACATTCCGAAATGAAATCANTGGGATATTTAGAAGTTATAAATTACCCTGTNCTNAATGATATNCAATACAATTCTACAACNAANGATAATTCTGCNGATCCAATNGAATTACAAAATCCTACTAATCAAAAAAATAAATTCATGAGGCCTAATCTAAGAGCAGGTNTAATAGATAATTTATCAAAAAACGCAAAAAAATATNCTGAAATTGAATCATGGAAATTTTACGAATTAGGCCGAACTTACATCTCTGAAATAAACCCAAAATTCAAACTNCCTGTTCAAAATTATNCTCTGGGCATAATTACTTCGGGTAATTACGAAAACAAAAATTGGACTAATGATCCGTCAAAGCTAAATTTCTATACATTGAAAGGTCATGTNGAAAGATTNTTACGCACCCTGAAAATTGAATTTAATTTTTCTCAAAATGAAGNCACAGATTTTTATACCAATCAATCTGCCAACATAATTTCAAATAATATTACTGTAGGAAGTATTGGATTTATAAATGANAAAAAATTAATAGAATTAAACTCCAAAATTAAAGATGTACTATATGCAGAATTAAACTTGGATAATTTATTAAATAATCAAAACCAAATTAAGCAATATCAAAAAACAAGTGCATATCCTCAAGCTATAAGAGATATATCTTTAAGAGTAGATAAAAATATATGGTCTGATCAAATATCAGATATAATTAAACAAAATCCTTTAGTGACTGATTTAAATGTCATTGATGTTTATAATGATTTAGAACCCGGTAAAAAATCCATTACATTTAGAATTACTTATCAAAGTTTTAACGAAACTCTTAACAATGAGAAAATTGACGAGTCTCAAAATAAAATATTAAATAAATTAAAAAAACAGTTAAATATAGAATTAAGAAAAATATAATTATGATATCAGTAGAAGATGCAAAAAATATAATCCTTGAATCTACAAATAAATTAAAATCTGAAAATGTAGATCTTATAGATTCTTTAGATAGAATATCATATGAGGATATTTTAACTAATATTAACCTCCCTAGATGGGATAATTCCTCGATGGATGGGTATGCCTTAATATTAGATGANTCAAATGAAAGTTCAGTAAAAAAACTGGAAGTTATAGGGGAAGTGTATCCGGGAGATGATTTCGTCCCTAAAATTAAAAAAAACTCTGCCATTAAAATTATGACAGGTGCCCCAATACCCCGTGAAGCAAACTGTGTTATTCCTAAAGAAGATATAACTTTAATTAAATCTAATAATAAATCACTAAATTATATTTCATATGATAAAAATATAAATATCGGAGATAACATACGTAAAAAAGGTAGCGATTTTACTATTGGTGAAAAAATAATATCAAAAGGTGAAAAAATTAGATCATTTGATGTGGCCAAATTAGCTGCAAATGGAATAAGTAATATAAAAGTTTACAAAAAACCTGTAATCAGCATAATTTCAACAGGGAACGAATTAATTACTCCTGGTGACAAATTAAAACCATTTACAATTTATGATTCTAATGCATTAACAATTGCATCTCTANTTAAAAGCNTAGGTGGAATACCAAAAATAGTTGGAATAGCCAANGATGANATAAGNTCAATAGAATCAATATTAAGAGAATCAATTGANAGTGATGCAATTATATGTACTGCTGGNGTGTCAGTNGGAGATAGAGATTATATAAAAGAAGTTNTTAAAGAGCATGGNAAAATTACNTTCTGGTCAGTAAATATTCAACCCGGCAAACCATTTTTGTATGGTTATGTACAAGGAAGGGGGGAAAATATTCCTTTTTTTGGACTCCCTGGAAATCCTGTCAGCACAATAGTTCTTATGATTAAATTTGTTTTTCCTTCATTATTAAATATGCAAGGATTAATTAATTATCAGCCAAATATTACTTTAGCTATACTAAATGATCAAATTGAAAATCATTCACGAAGAAATATGTTTGCAAGAGTTAAGGTTGAAAGAATAGAAGGTCAACTAATTGCTACTCCATTTCCAAACAATAGTTCACATATACTTTCATCATTTGACAATTCCAATGGATTGGCTAATGTGCCAGGAAATTGTAAAATTCTTAAAAAGGGTGCAGAAGTTGAAATTGAAATATTTGATAATGCAAATTTTTTATAAAAAGGAGAAAAATGAAAACTCAAGATAAAATTAAATATTCAATAAGGTTTAATAATCTAACTAATGATCAAAGAAAATCTTTGTCATTACTATTGCATACAAGAATAGAAGATATAAAAAATCAAAATAATAAAAAAGCAACACAGAATAATGCTACTTCCATCTCGAATATTAATGAACCAGAAAAACATATGGAAGAACTTGGAACAATATACAAAAATTCAAAATCATTTTTGGAACCAAAAACTCCTGTAAAAGAAGCCTTGTTTAGATTATTTGTTTACAATAATAATAAACCATTAACTGTTAAACAAATAAGCAAACAATTATCTGAGTTATGGGAAATGTCTCAATTCCCAAGAGATATAGGAGAAGAAAAACTTTCTAATTTGTTAAAAAATGTTTCAGATTATTATATACAACCATATGGAAGAAAATTTTATATAAAAAAATATTAGTTCTAATAGATATATTATGGAAGAAATAATTAAATTTACAAATAAAAACCTTGATATAAAGGGTGAGTTGATTGCAATATCAACATTAAGACCCTGGATAAATGCAGGGAGAGTTGGATCTATTGCATTAAATAAATTAAAAAATATTACAGATGCAAAACTTGTCGGATCATTGAAAAATCCGGGCTCATTTTTTGATTTTACTAGATATAGACCAAGATTCAAATATACTAAAGATAAAAGAAAATTATTAATTCCAAATATAGAAATTAGTTTAGGTAATCATAAAAATAAAGACATTTCATTTCTATTCATTGATATAAGAGAACCTCATTACAATGCCGAATTATTAATACAAAATCTATTTAAAATGTTTAAAGAATTAAATATAAAAGAATATTGTAGAATTGGAAGCATGTATGACTCTGTACCTCATACCAGGCCATTAGTAGTCAGTGGTTCAAACATGAGGAAATCTAAATTAATCAGAACTTCAAATAATAAATATCAAGGACCAACTAGTATTATAAATTTATTATCTGAAAAATTATCAAAAATTAATATTGAAACATCAAATTTAATGGTTCATATCCCTCAATATATACAACTTGACAATGACTATTTTGCTTCAGCAAAAATATTAGAATGCTTATCAGAAATCTACGATTTAGATTCTTCTATAGCTGATAATTCGTTTGGAGAAACTCAATATAAAGATTTTACAGAATCTTTAAAATTTAACCCTGAATTAAATAAATTAGTTTCTGCGTTAGAAAAATATTACGATTCTAATTTCTCAAAACCAGACAAAAACTTATCTGATGAAAACATTGATCAAAACACACCTATGTCAGGTGATTTAGAAGACTTTTTAGATAGCATGTCATCAAAATTTGAAGAATAATTTATAAACGGGGTGTGGCGCAGTGGTAGCGCGCCTGTTTTGGGAACAGGAGGTCGTCGGTTCAACCCCGACCACCCCGATACTAATAAAAACAATTCTAACAAGAACCCCAGCTATTAAAAAATATCAAATTTTTTATATTATTTAGATAAAAAACCTTCTAATACTTTGAAATAATTTTCTGGTTCTTCATAAAAAGGCATGTGAGAACTATTTTTAAACACCTTTACTTTTGAATTCGGTAAAGAATTATCCATTCTCATAGCACAAGATGGGGTTAATTCATCATGCATTCCAACTGTTATAAGAGTAGGAATATTAATTGTTTTCATTTCTTCAATTCTATTCCAATCTTTTAAATTCCCTGTATACAAAAACTCATTTGGGCCTTGCATAGTACCATAAACATCCATATTCCAGTCATCTAACGAATCGTAAATTGACTGAGGCCAAACATCCAGTCTGCAAACATGACGATTATTTAAAATAGTGATTGCAGCTTGATATTCTTCATGATCTAAACTTCCTTCAGCTTCATGTTTCTCCATCATTTGAACAGTTTCATTACCTAAACCATTCCTTAATCTATTAAGTTCGCCTATCATATGTGGCATATCGCCACAAGTATTTTCCAAAATTAATTTATTTATATTATTTTGATACTTAATAGCATATTCTATACCAAGCCATCCTCCCCAAGAATGACCTAATAAAATAATTTTCCCCAAATCAAATTCTCTTCTTACAAATTCAACTTCTTCTACATATCTACCTATGTCCCATAGATTACAATCTTTTGGTTTGCTTGATTTACCACAACCTAATTGATCATACGTGAAAATTCTAAATCCATTTTTTATTAATTTAAGATGAGAATCTCTTAAATAATTACATGGTAATCCAGGGCCCCCATTTAATAAAAATATTGTATTTTCATTTTTATTTATACCCGAATCATAGCAAACAAGATTATAATCATTATATTTTAAATGTATTTCACTATAATCTAAATCCATAAAAAATTATTTATCATCTTCAGATAAAGATTTAACGCAAACAAAACAAGACACATAATCTCCAGTAGATACATTCATTATTTTATTTCCTCCAGTATTACGCCCAGCTGTTTCCTTCATTTCTGACATGGGATTAACCATAATTAATCCTTTATCTGAAATTATATAAATATAATCAGTATTATCAGGAATAATCTCAGCATGGGAAACTTTGTCAGTGTTTTTTAATTTAAATGTTCTCACTCCTCCGCCAGCTCTTTTTTGTATTCTATATATTGGCTCACTGCCTTCAGCTTTGTTAAGCCTGGTCATCTTTCCTTTTCCCTGCCTACTTATAACAAAAAGTTTATCTTCAGGTAATCCAACATCCATGCCAATTACTTGATCATCTGCTTTTAATCTTATACCTCTAACACCGGCAGCATTTCTACCAAGTTCTCTTAAATCAGAATTGGGAAATCTTATAGACATTCCATTTGCAGTAATAATCATTATGTCTTCATTTGAATTTAATATTCTTACATTAACTAATTCATCTTCATCTGACATATTAATAACTTTTAATCCGGATTTTCTAATATTAGATAAATGATTAATTTTTAATTTTTTTACTGTTCCTTTCTTGGTAACAAATATTAGAGATGAATCTAAATAATCTTTGAAATTTCCTGCAGAAATCATAGAAGTTATCTTTTCATTTACGCCATCTATTTGTACAAGGTTTAATATTGGCACACCTCTTGTATTTCTATTAACATCCGGCCTTAATTCATAAGTATTCAAAGAAAACACTCTGCCTTTATTAGTAAAAAACAATAATATATCATGAGTATCTACAACTAAAAGTTGTTTCATAGGGTCATCGTCTTTTAAATCCTGAGCGCTTCTACCTCTTCCGGCGGCATGCTGAGCTTGATAGGTTTTAGTTGGAATTCTTTTAATATATTGTCCTGAACTCAAAGTTACAACCACACTTTCATGAGGTTCTAAAGCAGCTCTATCAAAAGACCCCTCTTCTTTAATTATTTTTGTTAATCGTTTTTTAACAAATTTACTTGCAACTTCTTTAGTTTCTGATTTAACAATTTCAAGTCTTTTTTCCTTATCATTAATCAAAGTTTCTAATTCTTTGATTCTAATCTCTATTTCTTTATGTTCATTTTTGATCTTTTCTGTTTCTAATGCCGCTAATCTTCTTAGCTGCATTTCTAAAATTGCCTTTGCTTGTATTACAGTTAAATCAAATTCATTCATCAAATTATTAGATGCAGATTCAGCATCATTAGAATTTCTTATTGTACTAATAATTTTATCTATATCACTTAATGCAATTAATAAACCATCTAAAATATGAATTCTGTTTTTTGCATTTTTTAATTCAAACTTAGACCTTCTATTTACAACTTCTTCTCGAAATTCAATAAATCCGGTAAGTGCATGCCTAAGAGTTAAAATTTTAGGCATGCCTTTATCAAGGGCAACCATATTTACAGCAAAACTAGTTTGCATTGAAGTAAATTTATATAAATTGTTTAAAACAACCATGGGCTGCGATCCTCTTTTCAATTCAATTACAACTCTAATTCCCTCTCTGTCTGATTCATCTCTTATTTCTGAAATACCATCAATTTTTTTATCTCTTGATAAATCAGCAATTTTTTCTACTAGAGCTGCTTTATTTACTTGATATGGTAATTCACTGATTAAAATCCTATACCTATCACCTTTGTTATTTTCTTCAATTTCTGCAACGGCACGCATCATCACACTCCCTCTTCCTGTCAAATATGCAGATTGAATTCCTTCCTTCCCCAGTATTAAAGCTCCTGTTGGAAAATCAGGTCCTTTTACAATTCGTAAAATCTCGCTATCATCACATAAAGGATTATCAATTAAATAATTAACAGCTTCACATATTTCTGCAGGGTTATGCGGTGGTATATTCGTAGCCATACCAACTGCAATCCCTGAGCCGCCATTTATTAATAAATTAGGTAAACGAGCTGGAAGAACAATGGGCTCTTTTAATGAGCCATCAAAATTTTCTTCAAAATCTACAGTTTCTTCATGCAAATTTACCAACATTTCTTCAGCTATAGAACTTAATCTAGCTTCTGTATACCTCATTGCAGCTGGAGGATCATTATCAACACTGCCATAATTTCCCTGGCCATCAATTAATGTTGATCTCATTGAAAAATCTTGTGCCATTCTCACCATAGAATCATAAACAGCAGTATCACTATGAGGATGATACTTTCCTAAAACTTCTCCTACAATTCTTGCACTTTTATAATATGAAGATGTCGGCCTTGCTCCTATATCTTGCATAGCATATAAAATTCTTCTATGAACAGGTTTTAAACCATCTCTTAAATCTGGCAATGCCCTAGAAACAATTACACTCATAGCATAATCTAAATATGATTTCTCCATTTCATTTTTAATTTCTGCATCAATTATTGTTAATTTAGATTTTTTTTCCAAAACTATCTCCTATTAAGTGATCTGGCTTTCTTTTTCATTATTTATTTTATTAGATCTTATGTCTTTATTATTTAATGCTGATTTAACAAATTCAACAAACAATGGATGAGGACTTAAAGGGGTTGATAAAAATTCTGGATGAAATTGCACTCCAATCATAAATGGATGATCATTATATTCCATTATTTCTACTAAATCTCCTTCTGTGTGAACTCCAGATGATATTAACCCTACATTTGCCAATTCTTTAACATACTTATTATTTACTTCATATCTATGTCTATGTCTTTCTTTTATATTAGTTGATTTATATATTTTTTTTGTATACGTAGAGTCTATAATTTTGCATTCATATAATCCAAGTCTCATTGAACCACCTTTGTGTAAGCTTTTTAATTGCTCTGGCATTAAATCTATAACAGGAAATGGCGTGGTTTCATCAAATTCAGTAGAATTTGAATCTTCGTATCCCAATAAATTTCTAGCAGCCTCAATAACCATAATTTGCAGTCCCAAGCATAGTCCAAAATAAGGAATTTTATTTTCACGAGCATACTTGCTAGTATCTATCATTCCTTGCGTACCTCTTTTATCAAAACCACCCGGAACAATAATCCCTTTTATATCTTCAAAAACTTCATTTATATTATTTATATTAATTTCTTCTGAATTAATCCATTCAATTTGAATTTCTACATTATTGCTGATTCCAGCATGAATTAATGATTCTTTAACAGATAAATATGAATCTTGTAATTCTACATATTTCCCAACTATAGCAAGTTTGATTGTATTTTTTGAATTATTTGATTTAGATATCACTGAAATCCATTCACCTAAATGACCATCTTTATCATTTAAACTTAAATTACGAGATAACAATTTCCCCAAATTTTCTTCTTCTAATCTAACAGGAACTTTATATACAGAATCTAAAGTAGGTAAAGAAATCACAGCTTCTGATGAAACATCACAAAACATTGAAATTTTTTCTTTTATTTTTTCAGATACATCAAATTCACTTCTACATATAATAGAATCCGGGTGAATCCCAATACTTCTAAGTTCACGAACGCTGTGTTGAGTTGGTTTTGTTTTTAGTTCTCCCGTTGTATTTATAAATGGCAAATATGTTACATGTATATAAAAACAATTTTCCTTGCCTACAAAATTTGGAATTTGTCTAATAGATTCTAAAAAAGGAAGTCCTTCAATATCTCCTACAGTTCCTCCAACTTCAGCAACTATAATATCTGATTTTGAACTTTCAGCAAGTTGAATGATTCTATCTTTGATTTCATTAGTAACATGCGGAACTACTTGTATAGTTCGACCTAAAAAATCTCCTCTTCTTTCTTTATCAATAACTTTTTTATAGATCTGGCCTGCTGTAAGACTTGATAAACCATTTAATCTTGTTTCTGTAAATCTTTCGTAATGACCTAAATCTAAATCTGTTTCTGCACCATCATCAGTAACAAATACTTCTCCATGTTGATAAGGTGACATTGTCCCAGGATCCACATTTAAATATGGGTCTAATTTCATTAAAGATACACTTAATCCTCTGCTTTTTAACATACGTCCAATTGAAGCTACACATATCCCTTTTCCAACTGAACTAACCACTCCTCCTGTAACAAAAATATATTTCTGCATTTAAATCTCCAAAATATTTAAACTGGAACAAGAATTAAAGTAGGGAACAACTCCACCCCGGGCAATACCAAGCTCAAAAAAGCTATTAATTATAAAAGGAACAAGGAAAAGCATATAAATTGAGTATAATGCTCTGATAATATTATTTCAAGTTATAGATTATATGAATAAACAAACAATGAAATATTTTAGAATAGAAAAAAATAACAAACCTAATTTAATAATTAATTATGCTGATAATTATGCATTTAATATCACAGAATATTCTACATATATCAACACAATAGAAATTTTAACAATTGAGGCAAATTCTCAAAAAATAACAAGATTAAATTATATTAATCAATTTATTGCTAACAAGAAAATCAAAAAAACATCACTTAACAATTTACTTGGCAAAAATAAATTACTTCTCCCTTTCATCCCCGATGAAGTATGGGCTGCAGGAGTTACTTATAAAAATTCTGAATTTGAAAGAAAACGAGAAAGTTCAACTCCTGACATCTATGCAAAAGTATATAACGCTAAAAGACCTGAAATATTTTTTAAGTCCACCGGGAACAGACTTGTGGCCCCAGACCAAAAAATAGGAATTAGGTCAGATTCGAAATGGAATGTTCCTGAAGCAGAGTTGGCTGTAATTCTAATAAATAATGAAATATTCGGGTATTCTATTGGAAATGATATGACAAGCAGAGAAATTGAAGGAGAAAACCCTTTGTATCTTACTCAAGCAAAAATTTATGATAAAAGCTGTTCAATTGGACCGTGTATTATAGATGCAGAATCAATAAATAATTATGAAAATTTTATTATAAATTGCAACATTGTAAGAAATAATAAATCTATTTATAATTCTAGCTCTTCTGTTAAATCAATGAATAAATCTATTCCTAATTTAATTAAATGGTTAAAAAAATCAAATACACTTCCTATAAAATCTGCATTTTTAACTGGAACAGGAATAATTCCCCCACCTGAATTTACACTTAATGAAAATGATCAAATTAGTATAACAATTGATGGGATAGGAACTTTAAATAATACAGTTATAAAAGTTTAAATATATGAAAT
>NZNN01000051.1 GCA_002694895.1 Chloroflexota bacterium | reverse complement strand
TCCACCAACACCTCCAACAATTGGAATAAATGTTGGTTGGAACATGGTGGCTGCTGTTGACACTAGTGGCGCTCTAGCAGATGATGCTAATGTATCAACTGTTAAAGCTTACCTAACTGGTCTAACAGTAACTAAGATGTACGAGTACACAACTTCAAGTGGTACTTGGACAGGATATGCTTCAGACGACGCTTCCAACAATGTAAAAGTTGGTAGAGGTTACTGGGTATATGCTACTAAGGCTGGTACATTAGTACCGTAACTTAGATTTAAACTAAACGTAGTTTAAAAACAGAGACCTCCCAAATTTGGGAGGTCTCTGTTTTATTAGGGAGAATTTCTTTGTTTTCAAAATTAAAAAAGTATAATAAGGTAATCATTCTATTTGTAGCTGC
The DNA here is from genome assembly GCA_002694895.1 of Chloroflexota bacterium. Classification (GTDB taxonomy): domain Bacteria; phylum Chloroflexota; class Dehalococcoidia; order Lucifugimonadales. Next base: position 10,482 of record NZNN01000051.1, on the reverse strand, counting down.
TTTCTTTTTCCAGAGTTTATCAAGTAGCGCGTATGCTGCCCCTCCACTGTTACCAATGGTCTTTTCCGGAACAATCAATGTTAACTCTGGTGAATCTCCAGATGGAAGATTATTAGTTGGGAGAATTTTTGATTCTAATGATAAAATACTTTACACTTCCAACAGTGTTGAAGTTAGTGGTAATAAATATATTGCTCTAACTCTTGGACCAATGGAACCAGTTGCTGTAGGCAAACTAATTAAATTTTATTTTTTATGTGACGAAATTCCATGTACTGATGCAGCTGCTGAAACTATTAATTTTACCAGTGCTAAAGTTAAGTTTCGCTATTCTTTAACTTTTACTAAAGTACCCCCAACACAATCAGAGCTNAGANGCAGCNGCAAANGCAAAAGCAGNTNCAGAAGCAGCAGCTCAAGCAAAGNCTAACAAAGNAGCTGCAGANGNNGNNGCAAANGCAAAAGCAGATGAAGAGGCAGCAGCAAAGGCAAAAGCAGATGCAGAGGCAGCAGCAAAGGCAAAAGCAGATGCAGAGGCAGCAGCAAAGATAAAATCAGATGAAGTTGCTGCAAAGACACAATCTAAAACAGATGCAGCAGTAGCAACTAAAGCTGCTGCAAAAATTGATCCTGANCCACAAACTGCTTATCCTTCNGTTTATTCCGGCTCTNTANTAGTTGCTGGTACAGAAATACCTGACAATGCTGTATTAANTGCTAAAATTGNCGANTATANTTCNNCACNAGCAATAATCACAGGAAATTCTTTTCAAAANTTAGTGATATCTCCAGGTAATTCTACTTATATAGATAAACCTATCATATTTATGTTAAATAACGTAGAATCTGAGCCTATTNTAGAATTATATAAACCTGGATTAACTAAAGATCTTAAATTGATTTTTGTTGGATTACCAATAGAAACTAAAGTTAATGAAGAACCAAAGGAAATTTCTTCTNCTTCTCCTTCTCCTCCTTCTTCTCCATCACCTGATACTTCTTCAGGTTCTAATTGTTCTTTTGTATCTTCTAATAATAATAANNATTATTCAGGCGCGATAAGTTTAGCATTAATACTCTTGGTTCCANTGATTGCATTTAAATCTACAAAGAATAAATAAGTAAATTTTATAAATTATTTATTTTGATTTATTTAATAGAACTATTCTTTTTTCTTTAGGTAAATTATTCGGAGTAATATTTAATTTGTTTAGANTTGCTTTATCTTTGATTCCAAAAGTGATTCTGCTATTTTCATATAATTGTTCTTCATTATATTCTGTTTGAATATTAGAAATTATTAATACTCTATAATCAATATCATCAATTAATTTTTGNAATCCATTATCCCCAATTTTGTCTATGTTAGTGTAAGGTGTCATTATAATTTCAGGGTTTTCTGATGACAGTCTATTTTTTTGATTTTTAGGTATTTCTGTTTCATTTACAGATAAGATTTTTATACCTTCTACTTGAATAAGATGATAAATTGCATANTTATTGTTATTTTCTACAGATATTTCATCATGTAAAGTATGCTGTGTTTTTTGTTTTTCAAAGTCTATTAAAGATTGTTGTACTGGGATTTCATTTGTTTCATTATTTTGAGATTCTTGAGTTGTATTATTTTCCGATTCTGAATTGTCTTCATATCCTATAGAAGTTATATAAAAATTTCCAATTTCAAATTCGCCCGGAGAATTTATGATAAGGTGACCATTATTATTTGATTTTATAGTTGGGTTGTTAAAGAGTCCAACATTATAGTTATTTTTTGTTATAGGGTTGGTAACTAGGGTATAATTTCCTGATATTATTTTCAATGAATTAGATTCAGTTAAAGTTATTTCCATAATTAGATTATATATTTTATTTTATCTCAGTATATCATAAGGAATTCTTTAGTTATATTTAGTCTTTTACCATTAATTTTAATATTTTAATAAATCTCTAAATTATATGAATATTTAGAAGTATCATTAATTTTAGTATAATCTATTTTTAACTATTTAAATAATATATAAATATGCCAGATAAAAGAGATTATTATGACATACTAGGAGTTTCTAAAGGAGTAACTGATGAGCAGTTAAAAATTGCTTTTAGAAAGAAAGCTTTGGAATATCATCCTGATCGTAANAAATCAAAAGATGCAGAAGAAAAATTTAAAGAAATTAATGAAGCTTATCAAATATTATCTGATTCTGAGAAAAGAGCTAAATATGATCAGTTTGGACATGCAGGTGTTACAGGAGCAGCAGGATCGGCAGGTTTTGAAGGTTTTGGAGGATTNGGTGATATATTTGATNCTTTTTTTGGANGTTCCCANTCTTCATCCAGTAGAAAAGCGTCATANAGAGGAGCAGATTTAGAATATCCAATAACATTAGAATTCGAGGAAGCTGTTTTTGGTGGTGAGAAAGGCATAACTATTGAAAAATTAACTAGGTGTGATACTTGTAAACCCATTAATTGTTCAAGTTGTTCAGGTACAGGCCAGATAAAAAGAGCTCAAAGGACAATGTTTGGACAATTTACACAAGTTGTAAATTGTCCAAAATGTAGTGGCACAGGAGATTCATTTGATAGTGGGTGTCAGAAATGTAAAGGTTCCGGAAGATATCAAGATACAAAAAATATTTTTGTTACTATTCCTCAAGGAATAGATGATGGAATGCAAATCAGATTACAAGGAGAAGGCGAACCAGGTTTTGGTGGTGGGCAGGATGGAGATTTGTATGTAGTTGTAAAAGTTCAAGAACATAATATATTTGTCAGATCAGGCAATAATATTGAAATATCAATAGAATTAAATGTGCCTACATTAGTTTTAGGGGGAGTGATAAAAATCCCAACCATTCAAGGAGAGGAAAGTTTAACAATTGCGCCTGGAACACAATCCGGTCAAATTTTTAGACTAAGAGGTAAAGGAATTGTAGATGTCAGAGAACAAAATAAAAGAGGTGATGAGTTAATTAAAGTTTTTGTGAAAATACCTAAAAAGCTTACTAAAGAACAGAGAGAAATTTATCAGAAGTTACAGACTATTTCTGAAGATGATACTAAAAAGAGTGTTTCAGATTGGGTAAGCAGGATAAAAGATAAGTTTTCTTAATATTAAGGAGATATAAACATACAAAAAAACAAGAAGTGGACTTTAATCTCAATTGATATTACTGATGAGTATGTTGAACCTGTGACAAATTTGTTGGCTACATATACAAGTGGGTTAATATATTACACTTCATTAAAAGAATTCATTAATAGAACTAAAGTAGAAATTTGTTTAGAAGGTTTAATTGATTGCAACAATATTGAATTTATTAGTATAGGTGTGAATTTATTAAAGACATTCGACAAAGATATTAAGTTATGTATATCTGATATAAATGAAAAATCTCTATCTGAATTTATGAATTATACAGTAGAACCAACAATTATTGATGATTTGTATATTTTGCCAAATCAGAATAGGCAAAATAAAAAAAATAATCTATTAAGTAAAACAATTTTTATTAAACCAGGTTTAGGTTTTGGAACNGGTAAACANCCNACTACNAAACAATGTATTAAGCAAATTCAGAATATANNTAATGGATATGTTTTAGATATAGGTTCAGGTTCAGGTATTCTTAGTATTGTTTCATGCTTATATGGCGCTATTANATGTANAGCTGTAGAAAATGATGAATTAGCAATAAATAATGCAATTCATAATATAAAAGTTAATAATATGGAAGATAAAATTGAATTGATAAATATAAATTTCGATAATTATAATTCATCAAATTTGTACGATACTATTGTAGCAAATGTTGATCATACATTTTTGTTGGATAATATTGACAATTTAAAAAGGTTTTTAAAACCTGAAGGTAATCTAATTATTTCAGGATTTAAAAAAAATATGCAAAATAATATTTTAAAATTATATGATCAATTTTTTGATATTGTTGATATTACTGATGAAAATGATTGGTGTTGTTTTAGGATGTTAAAAAATGAATCATAATGAAATAATTAAAAATGAAATCAGATTTTATCTGGATTTTCCTGTAACTGATAGAAATAATATACAATTTCCAAAGCATCTTATTCATCAATTTACTAATGTACTCAAAAGAAAGAAAGGGGATAGTATATTTGTCTTTAATGGAAAATTTAAAGAATATAAAGTTATTTTAGACGAGGTGTCTAAATTTGAAGTTAAAGGGCATATTGAAGAAGAATATAATTATAATGGGGAATTAGATATAAATATTACCCTGTATCAATCATTAGTTGAGCCTTCAAGAATGGAAATGATTATTCAAAAATGTACAGAGTTAGGTGTGAAATGTATTGTACCTGTTATTTCAGAAAAATGTAAATTTAAATTTATTTCAGAGAACAAATTAAAACGATGGAAAAATATTGTCATAGAAACATCTGAACAAAGTTTTCGTTCTGTATTGTTGGATATAAAAGAGATAATGAATTTTAAAGATGCCTGCTTACATTCAGAAGGATTGAGAATTTTTTGTAATGAATTTGAAGTGAAAAATAATATTAATTTAATTACAAATACTGTATTAGAAAGTAAATTTAATGGCAATGTTTCAATATTTGTTGGCCCGGTTTCCGGATATAGTGCTAATGAAATTTTATTGGCAAAAAATTGTGATTTAAAAAGTGTTAGTTTAGGTAAAAGAATCTTGCGTACTGAAACTGCTGCTATAGTTTCTGTAGCCAATGTTATAAATCAATTAACTTAGCTAATAAATTTTATATGTTTCCTATTGTATTTTTAAGTAATTCTTTAGGATGCTTTTTTTGATTAAATATATCTATGAGCAAATTTATAAATGTATGATCTGTATTTAATTTTTTCGATAATTCCTTAGCTCCATATAATGTATCAAGGCCTTCGATTATATTATTTATTTTTTTATTGATAGTAGTTATAGAATACCCTTCGGCTAAATATTGTCCTGCAAGCCTATTCCTACTTATCGGGCTATAAGAGGATGCTAAAGTATCTCCTAATCCGGATAATCCGCTAATTGTTACTGTTTTCGCACCTGCTAATAAAGCTAATTTTACAATTTCGCTAAAAGCTATACTTATAAAAGCTCCCTTTAGATTATTACCAATATTTAATCCGTCACATATACCAGCACCTAATGTAACTATATTTTTAAGAGCTCCACCTAATTCAACACCAATAGTATCATCGGATAAATATATTTTAAATTTATTTGATTCGATAATACTTTTTATATTTTTTAATAATGAAATATTTTTTGAAGCAATAACTGTACTTGTAGATTTATTTTCATATATTTCTTTTGCTAAATTTGGCCCAGATAATATTGAAATATTTTTTTCTTTAATGAATGTAATTTCTTCTGTTAATACTTCTGAAAGTCTTTTACCTGATGTTTTTTCAATTCCCTTTGATGCAATTAAAAATTTATGATTTTGATTTAAATTATTATAGATAATATTTAGATTAGATCTCATAGATTGAGAAGGAAAAGCAAGGATGATCAGCTCAGAATTACCTATAGTAGATATATCTGAAGATAACTGTATTGTTGATGGTAAAGCTTTTAATTTATCTAATTTATTTATCCTATTTTTTGCTTCTAATTCAGTTCTGCATAGAATTTGGACACCAGCTTTTTCTTTATTAATTAAAGTTGCAATGGCCTGCCCCCAAGTTGTGTTTCCAATTATAGTTATATTAGATATTTTAGAATTTTCTTTCATTATTGTGTATCAATCTTTTAATATTTTCTTTATGTCTTATTATTATTATTGTCAGTCCCCCTAAGTAAAATATAAGGTATTCCCATTGATATATCCCGATTATTATTAGACTAATAAATGGTACAAAAGAAATTAATACTCCTGATAGGGACCCTATGGATGCAGTTTTTGTTTTTTTTATTAAAAATAATGAAATTATTAATGTTAATAATGAAATCTCATATGCAATTGCTGTAAATGAACCTACTGCTGGTGCTACTCCTTTCCCGCCTTTAAATTTTATAAATATGGGCCAGCAATGCCCAAGTATTATAGCGATTGCAGTAAATGAAATTACCATTGGGATAGATTCATTATTTAAATATAGGATATTATTTGATAATTTTAAATATATGATTAATGAAAAAGCTTTAAAAAAATCTAAAAGAAATACTAGTATTCCGATTTTAAGACCTAATATTCTTGTGACATTTGTTGCACCTGTGGAACCACTGCCAATGTTATGTAAATTTTCTTTTGCAAAGAATTTTGTAATTATATAACCAAATGGGATTGAGCCAATTAAATAGCCTATTATTATATAGATCAGATAAGTTATTTTTTACTCCTGGATTTAAATATTAATTTTAGAACCACTCCAAGAAAATCATATTTTTCTCTTATAATATTTTCAAGGAATCTTTTGTAAGAAAAATGAACATATTCTGAATTATTTACTTCAAATTCAAATACATTTTGATAATATTCATGTTGTTTAATATTATAAATATAAAGTGATTGTCCAGGTTTGTTTTTTGGAAGATTATATGCAATTTTTTCCATGATAAAATTATTTAGTTGATCATTTTGTAATATCTGTTTTGATTTAGAGTATATAATTGTACATTCTTTGATTAGTTCGTCTATCCTTGTCCCTTTGAGACCGGATATATATATTAATGGTGCAAATTTAAGAAATTTAAAATTATTCCTAATTTTATTTTCTATTTCATTTAAATTTAAATTATTGCTTTTGATGATATCAGATTTGTTGACAGCAATAATTAGTCCATCTGTTGAATCAGTTAAAGTTTTAATTATATGAGAATCTTGATTAGTTGCTACTTCCATCGGATCAATTAATAAAATACTTAAGTTTGATTCAGATATAAAATCTATAGCCTTATTTATACTTACTTTTTCGATTTTACCTTTAATTTTTCCACGCCTTCTTATTCCTGGAGTATCTATAATATTAAAGATTTGATCAGAAATATTTAAATCAAAATCGATACTATCTCTTGTAGTGCCGGGTATATTACTTGTAATAGATCTTTTGGAACCGTGTAATTGATTAAACAAAGTTGATTTCCCAGTATTTGGTCGGCCTACAATAGATATTGTTATAGTATTACTTTTATGTCCCTCGTCAATTACCTGCATTTCACTTGAAGGTAGTAAATTTGCTATTTTGTCAGTTAGTAAATCTATATTAATATTATGATATGCACTTATACTTACAATGTCTTTTAAACCAAGTTCGTAAAATTCATTGGAATAAGTTTCCTTTTTGTTATTATCCACTTTGTTAACTACAAGTATGGTTTTTTTTTCAGAATTTCTTACAATTTGAGCCACTTTTTTATCAATGACAGTTATTCCGTCGTTAACATCTGTAATCATAATGATTAAATCGGATATTTTAAGTGCTTTTTCAATTTGTTCTTTGATTTCATTAGAAAAATCTTCATATTGATCGTCTGAAAATCCTCCAACATCTGTGAGAACAAATATTTGGTTGTTTATTGTGATTTCTGAATTTATTCTGTCCCTGGTGGTGCCAGGTATAGTACTGACAATAGCTTTCTTTTTGCCAATCAGGCGATTGAAAAGTGTAGATTTACCCACATTTGGCCTTCCGATTAGAGCTATATTATGCTTATTCATTGTATATTCTTTATTGATACAATTTATATAATAGAGCAGTTTGGGAATGCATTCTATTTTCTGCTTGTTCAAATGCTAAAGATATCGGTGAATCCAATATACCAGTTTCGATTTCCTCGCCTTCTTTGGCGGGCATATCATGCATTATAAGTACTTCATTTTTAGCCGAGGAAATTAATTTTTTATTAACTTGATAATTTGCAAAATCTTTTATTCTTATTTCTGATTCTTTCTCCATTCCCATGCTTATCCATTTGTCAGTGTAAATTATATCAGCATCTTTAACAGCTAAATTCGGATTTTCTTCCCAATTCATCGTAGATTCTTTTTTTTGAGATAAACTTTTTGCCTGATTAAAAATATATTGTGGGATTTGGTATTTTGAAGGTGAAGAATAGGTGAAATTTAACCCTAAATGCCCAGAAATTAAACTTAAGCTAGAAGCAACATTATTCCCGTCACCAATATAACAAAAGTTAACGTTATCTAATTTCCCAAATTTCTTATAAATTGTATATATATCTGCAAGAGCTTGGCACGGATGCTCTAAATCAGATAATGCATTAATTATATTTATATTTGTATTTTTAGTAAAATTAATTAATGTTGAATGATCATAAACTCTTGCTATAATGCCATCTACCCATCTGTTTAAATTTTTTGCAATGTGTGTCACACTTTCTCTTTTACCTAGCCCAATATCATTTTCACTTAAATATATTGCGTTTCCGCCTAGTTTTTTTATTGCAACTTCAAAAGAAACTCGTGTTCTAAGTGAGGCTTTTTCAAAAACTAAAGCAAAATTTTTGTTTTCTAAAATTGAATCGTAATTCCCTTCTTTAACCTTGTCAGTTAAAAATAAGAAATCTTCATGTTCTTTTGAAGTCCAATCATTTATCGATAAGAAATTATTAGGCAATCTTACCTCCAATTATGTAATTTCTATTCTTGTATTTTTTATTAAGAAAAAACTTTATTGCTAATTTATACATCATATAATTATCTTGTTAATTTTATACTGAATTGTGGATAAGTAGTTAAAATTCGTGGATAAAATTACATGTAAGTGGATAAATAGTAAATTAATTTCATTATAATCTCAAGGTGATTGATGTTCATTGGTTATATAATATTAATAATATAAATTTAATATCTCTTTACTTAATTTGAAAAATAATAGAACTCAATTATTAGATAATAATTCAAATTCCTTTTTAATAAATTATTTCCCTAAATTTTTATATTTAGGGGTTTTTGCAATATTGTGCACGCCATTTGTTGTTTTCTTTGAGGTTTTTTACCCTTATACAGTCCCTAAAGCTTTGTGGGTGCAAACACTGAATTGGATAATGTTAAGTATATATTTGTGCGGAATAATTTTAAATAAAGAATTGTATGTTAGATATAAGCCTAAATTAAATTTTATTTTTTATTTATATTTAACATATATATTGCTATATATTCTGAGCTCAATCTTTGGAGATGATTTTAATTTTAGTTTTTTTGGCGAATTTCAGAGGATGAATGGACTTTACTGGCACTTACATACTCTTATCTTTTTATTTATATTATCTGCATGCTCTAACATAAATAAATTTTTCTATAATTTATTTTCTTTTATTTTCTTTACAGGTTTTATATTCGCAACATTTTATATTTTAGAATATTATAAAATATTTTATTTTGAAATGCCTGGATATAGCGATCCGACACGTGCTGTATTTACTACAGGTAACCCGGGATTTGCAGGATTTTATATGATGCTTATTTTCTTTATTGGATTTGGGTTATTTAAGGTTAATTATGTCAATATTCCATTTTCATTATTGAGGTTAAATAAAATCAAATATTTACATAAATTTTATATGTATTATTTTTATGTATCTATTACTATGTTTTTATTGCTATACGCTATAATTCTTACGGCGTCTAGATCAGTTATCCCAGGATTACTTTCTGGGATTATTATGTATGTTTTCCTATTATTTTTTTCTTTTAGAAATCAAATTAGTCAAAGAAATTTAATTAATGTAATTTGTGTAATTATTTTTATTTTTATTTCCATTGTATTGTTATTTTTAGTTACGGGCATTATTGATACTTCAATCGATCGATTTGTAGATATTTTTAATAACCAGAGGGAAAGTGGAGATATGGGATTATCTTCTCGTTTGAGTAATATTAATGTATCGATTAAAGCATTTCTTGAAAGGCCATTGCTTGGATATGGAATGAATAATTTTGCAATTCCATATAATAAATTTGTTATACCATCTCAGATTACATCATGGGAAATGGATAATGCTCATAATATATTTTTACATATCTTAATTACCGGTGGTATATTAACATTATTAACATATTTATATCTGATGTTTTTAATTATGTTAAATTCAATCAGAGAAGGCAGATTTAATTTTTCCGATAAAGATTATGGATTGTCAGGGATAATGTTTGTAATCCCCATTTTTTTTGTAGGATATTTTATTCACCACTTGTTTTGGTTTGATATTCATGAATCATATTTATTAATAATGATTATGTTTGCAATTATGAATATGTCTGTCAAAACCCCAGAAATTATTATAAATAAATTAAGTAAAATCAAAATATTTATCAAAACTATTTTTGGATCTATTATTTCTAGAAATGCTAGATTTGTTAGTGTGTCAATAATAATTTTTATATTGTTAATATTCATAAATGTAGAAATGAAAATGTATCAAACTTCATCTGATGTTTGGGATTATTCGGAAATAACTATTTCTGAAACTAAACAAGAAGGATACTTGCAAAGTAAAATTA
>NZNN01000050.1 GCA_002694895.1 Chloroflexota bacterium | reverse complement strand
CAAAAACAAAACTGCTAACGTTCAAAATGTTACCATTCGACAACTTCTCTCTCATCAATCGGGTATTTTTAGAGATGGAAATAGCCATCACTGGTCAAACGACAACTTCCCAAAAGATATAGAATCAACAATTTCCGCTAATTCAATTGTTTTTGAAAATGGAACTACATTTAAATACTCTAATCATGCATATGCGTCCTTAGGCAGCATTATTGAAAAAATGTCTGGAGAAAAATATGTAGATTATATGTCAAAACACATACTAAAACCTTTAGGTATGAAACATACTTTCCCAGATCTTCCAGATGAAATTCCATCTAATTTAAGTAATGGATATGAACGTATTATTCCTGGAAAAGATCATCGCGAAATATTTACCCACTCAAAAACATATGCATATGCATCAGCAACAGGATTTTTATCAAATTCAAATGATATTGCAAAATTTTTATCTAGTTTATCACTTGAATCAAAAACTAGTGTAATAAATAGAGAATCAAAAAAAGAAATGATCAAATCCCAAACTGTTACTGACAGAAAAAATGGAGAAATCGGTTACGGACTTGGACTTGATACAGAAACATTTAATAATAAATTAATAGTTGGTCATGGTGGCGGATACCCGGGATTTATTACAAGATCCAGGACCTGTATGGAAGATAATATTCAAGTCATAGTTTTAACTAATACAAATTCAAATTTAGCATCAATATTAAATGATGCGATTTTTGATTTGATTTACAAAATAAACACAAAAATATTCGAAGGTACAGAAATAAATAATTATTACAATGGAATATATAGAGGGAGGTGGGGTGATATTACTATTTCAAATATAGGTTCAAAACTAGTAAGTTTTTCTCCGGAAACAAATAATCCTTTAACCGATTGGTCTATCCTAAAAAACACAGAAGGAAACCAATTTATCAATACAGATAAATTAGGTTACGGAAGCCCGGGAGAAAAAATTATGTTCGACAAACAAAAATCACCAAACAGTATTACAACTTCCTCAGGCAAACTTATAAAAGTACAATGAATCAATCAATAGAAATTCTAATATTTTTAGGAATAATATCATTTTTAGTAGGCCTTCTAGGTGGATTCGTTGGATTAGCACTAGGAACTATTAGACTTCCGATTATGTTATTAATTGGAATAAATCCCAAAATAGCGGCCGGAACAAATATATTAGTTTCAAGCCTATCCTCATTTTTGGGTTCCTTGCAACATCTTAAAAATAAAAGAGTGGATATTCGAGTAGTCTTAATATTAGGCATACCAGCTTGTATAGGCGCTTTCTTTGGAGGATTCCTCTCATCTGTGGCACCAGAAAATCTTTTACTTATATTTGCAGGCTTACTAGTCGCATGGCAAGGCTATGAATTTATCGAATTGGGAAGAAAAAAATCTGGTAATACAATGAGTGATATTTTTGGTTCTCATTTAGAAAATTCAAACGGACAGTTTACTTCCACTCGTATAACTCTAGAGTCTTTAGCAGGTCTTAGTATTGGATTGCTAGGAGGATCTGTAGGATTAATATTGGGCAGCATACGATTACCTGCAATAATTTATATACTTCAAATCGATCCAAGAAAAGCAGCAGGATCAAATTTATTCATAGGTTTTTTCATAGGGATTATGGGGTGGATAGGACATGCGTATTTAAAACAAGTAAATTACTCTTTACTACTAACAATGGGATTAACTGGCATGGTAGGAAGTTACATAGGTGCAATGTTCACTGGCAAAGTTTCTCTTAACAAATTTGTATTGATTTTAGGAATAGTCCTATTTATTGTAGGGATTCTATTGTTAATAAGGCCGTTTACAGGTGATTGATTTATGAGAAGTTGGTTAGAAGTAAATTTAAAAAATATAGAGTTCAATTTAAATCAAATTGAAAACTTAACACAAAAAAAAGCAATTCCAGTAATTAAAGCAAATGCATATGGTTTGGGATCTATAGAAGTAGCTAAATATTTAAGTAAAAAAAAATTCAAATTATTTGCAGTTGCTAATTTACAAGAAGCTTTAGAAATAAAGAATTTTGGATTAGATAACAAAATATTCATCATGGGGAATAATGATAAAGATGATTTAAAATTAGCAATAGAAAATGGCTTCAGTATTACAATATCTTCATGGGATGATATTAAAAATCTTGAAAAATTAAAAACTTCAAAAGAAGTCTTAATTCATATAAAAATTGATACAGGTATGGGCAGAATAGGTTTTATTCCTGAAGACTCTGATAAAGCAATAAAACATATTAATGATAATAAATTAGGAACAATTCAGGGGATATACTCCCATCTATCAAGTGCAGACGAAAATGAAGATGAGTTTACCTTAGAACAAATAAATTTATTTAAAAAATACGAAGGTATGAAAGATATCCCTTTCATACATATCTTGAACAGCCCAGGAATTTTTAAATATTCCAAATATACAAACACTAATTATGTGAGACCAGGAATATCAATGTATGGCATCCTTCTTTTTGACACTCCATTAAAAAAATTATTAAAACCAGTATTCACATTAAAAACAAAAGTTATTTATATTAAAACTTTAAATAATAATACTTTTATATCATACGGCAAAACAGCTGAAGGGGAAAAAGGAGATATAATAGCAACTTTGCCTATAGGGTATGCAGACGGATTAGATAGAAGATTTTCTAATGGCGGGACCGTGAAAATTCATGGAAAAAAATGTACAATAATTGGAAGAATTTGTATGGATATGACAATGATAATTATTCCAAACAACCTTAAAAATAAAGTCGGAGTTGGGACCGAAGTAGAAATATACGGACAAGATATAAATGAAAAAGCACAAAGCATAGGATCAATAGCAGATGAATTAATGACAAGAATCAATAAAAGAGTTTCAAGGAAATATGTTTAAATATGTTAGACGTTATAGTTATAGGTATGGGAGCTCATGGAAGTGCAGGGTTATTCCATTTAGCAAAAAAAGGATTGAATGTACTAGGCTTAGAACAATTTGAACAGATCCATAATAATGGAAGCTATCATGGTCTATCAAGAATAATAAGAATGGGACTATACGAAGGAGATGCGTATCTACCTCTTGCAAAAAGATCTTTTGAATTATGGAGAGAATTGGAAAAAGAATATAATGAACAAATCCTTTATATGACTGGCATTATTAATATAGGCAATAACAAAAGTGCAGTATTTAAGAACACTTTAAACTCAGCAATAAAACATAACCTGGATTATAAGGAAATGGATAGTAATGAAATTATGTCAAGCTTCCCAGGATTTAACTTAACAAGCGATTTAAAAGGTGTTTACCTAAAAGAAGGAGGGTTTTTAGATCCTGAAAAAGCAGTGAAAGCGTATACACAATTAGCTATCAAAAATGAAGCTAAAATTAATTATAACGAAAAAGTACTTTCATGGAATGATAATGATTCTCACATAGAAGTATTAACTACTAAGGCAACATACAAAACTAAAAAACTAGTAATTGCCGGAGGTGCTTGGAACGTTAATTTATTTGATATTCCGAAGCTTCCTTTATCTATTGTGAGGCAGGTTGTAGGTTGGTTTCCTAGTAAAAATAAGTCGTTATTTGATAAAAACAAATTTCCNGTGTGGATTTTGCAAAAAGGTGAAAATCATGGATATGGATTCCCTGAATATGGNAATAGNGGTTTGAAAATTGGTATATTTAACCATCTATATGAAAAAATATCTCCAGANAAATACAATAAAAATATAACAGCTNAAGATATTAAATTATTATCAGATTTTACCATTAATTTTAAAGATACTGAAAAGGGAGAAAATTTCAGTACGTGTATGTTTACCAATACTCCAGATACAAATTTTATACTTGATAAACACCCTTCAACAAAAAATTGTATAATAGTTTCTTGTTGCTCTGGTCATGGATTTAAATTTAGTTCGGTGATAGGAGAAATAATAAGTGACTTATGTCAAAAAGAACAAACCGAATACAATATTGATTTATTTAATATTTCAAGATTTAACTGATGANTACTAGAACTAAANTNAANATATTTATAATTGGATTTATANTAACTGTANTAATCAGAATATANTTAANTTAAANTATTTTTATATATCTTNCCATTTTTCATAATTAAAGAAATATATTTCCCCTGATCTTGAAAAACACTAAAATCCTCAAGAGGATTTCCTTCAATTAATAACAGATCTGCTAAAGCACCTTCTTTTATAATACCAATTTGATCTTTCTGATTTACTATCTCAGCATTTATCAAAGTTGCACTTTTTAAAATTTCACTTTTGGGCATAATATTTTGCCTTAAAATAAATTCTCTACTCTGATATACCTGCAATTCACCCAAAAGATCCGTTCCATAACCAATCTTTACACCTTCAGTATAAGCATAATCCAACGCAACTATCCCCTCATCCTTTACAAATTTATTTTTTTCAAGACTAACTTTAGGTAATCCATATTTTTCCCCTTCTGTATCCATAGCTTCATAAGTAACCAAGTTTGGCACCAAATAAACATTTTTCTTATTCATAAGTTTTGCCGTGTTTCTATCCATTAAATTACCGTGCTCTATTGTTCTTACACCGCAATTTACTGCTCTTGTTATTGCCTCAGTTGTATAAGCATGAGCTAATACATACTTGCCCCATGAATATGCCTCATTAACCACAGTTTTAATTTCTTCTTCAGAAAATTGAAGTCCAAAAATAGGATCATCAGGAGAAGCTACTCCTCCAGAAGCAAATATTTTAATAGCATGAGCACCTTTTCTTAATTCTCTTCTTGCAGCTTTTTGTACTTCAGCAACTCCATCTACAGTTAAAGTATCATGCATTGTTCCTTGATAGCAATTACAAATATCACCTTCAAAAGTTTTAGGTCTTCTATCACCATGTCCTCCTGTAGGACCTAAAGCTTTACCAACAAAAAATAATCTTGGACCTTTCAATACATCCTCTTCAATTGCTTGGTGAAATCCCCAATCTGCACCTGTGCAATCCCTAATAGTTGTAAAACCTCTCATTAACATTGCTTCAGCTAATTTACCGGCTCTTAATGCAGTTAAACTATGCGGATAATTACTAATTCTACCCAAGTCTACTGAAGTAGCAGTTATGTGAACATGAGCGTCTATTAATCCTGGCATTAATGTTTTGCCTTTTGCATCTATTTTCATAGCAGTAGAAGATTTAATTTCTTTATCACTTAACTCAGAAATTTTATTTTCTTCAATGAGTACATTAACACCTTCTATTATTTCAGCTTTTTCAACATCTAATAAATTACTATTTTGAATTAATATAGCACTCATATTATTATCTCCCTTTATCTGTTTAATTATCCTTAGATATCATAAATATACCCAAGTCAGCATTGAAATTATAATTTTCACTTATAAATTTATTTTGATCAGTATTTAAATATTTACTATTAATAATATTAAAGTTTTTTATATTACAGAATTCCTCAAAATCTAAAATTGACATATATCTCTTGTTTGGAGAATTGTACCATTCGTATTTCAAAACACCGGTATGCTTTGGAGCTCTACCTTCTTCATACAACATCTTTCTCAATGGCTCATAAGCAAAATTAGGAAAACTTAAAATCACTTTACTGGATATTCTACAAATCTCTAATAAAACTGTCTCTACTTCAATAATTGATTGCAAAGTAAGAGACAATATTGCTACATCAAATTGATTATCATTAATTAAATGTAAATCATTATTTAAATCTAACCCCAATACTGGAATTCCTTTTTTACTAGCATTTAATAATGATTCCAAATTGTTATCAATACCAAGTATTTTATTTGCATTGCCTATATTTTTTATTTCATATAACAAATCACCATCNCCACATCCAAGATCAATAATTCTTTTAGAATTATCTAAGAATTCAAGAATTATATTATAGTCCTGCCTTTCTGATATTTTTCTATCTTGAAAGAGTTCTTGGCTACCATTAACNTTCAATTCGTTTGAAATATTTTCAATAAAATTATTAACATAATTCCCATAATATTTAATATCATCATCAAGTAAAAAAGCATCATGTCCACAATTACTTGGAATTTCTACATAANTCACTTCTTCTTTTGCAATAATCAAAGCTCTTGNCAATTCTTCCGATAAACTCGAAGGGAATAACCAATCACTTGTAAAACTCATCAAAAACCATTTCAAATTTTTACCTTTGAAATTTAGTGATATATCCGAACTGTTTTTACCTAAATCAAATTTGTCCATTGCATTTGATAAAGTAATATATGAATTTGGATCAAATCTCTCTACGAATTTATCACCTTGATAAGCAAGGTAAGAACCTACTGAAAATTCTTTTTCAAAATCAGTATCAACATCTTTAGGATCATATCTGTCGTGGTCGAATTTTTCACTCATAGATTCTTCAGACAAATAAGTAATATGTCCTAACATTCTTGCAAGCGCCAAGCCTGTATTAGGAGATTCAGATTGTTTATAATACTGCCCATCATTAAAATAAGGATCTCTTCTAATAGCATTTCTACCAATAATGTCAAAAGCTATTCCTTGGCTTGTTAATCTAGGTCCACCTGCTAGAGATATAACACCATTTAATTTGTCTGGAAATCTTACTCCCCATTCAATCGACTGATATGCCCCAAGAGATCCTCCAATCACACACAATAATTTATCTATCTCCAAGTATTCGATTAACTTTGATTGTACTAATACCATATCTGACACAGAAATTTCCGGAAAATCCGATCCCCAATAATCACCTGTCTTCTCGTTTATATGATTTGGGCCGGTAGTTCCCATACAACCTCCCAATATATTTGAACTTATTACAAAATATTTATTGGTATCAATATATAAGCCTGGCCCTACCATAATATCCCACCATCCATCAGCATCATTATCATCATGTTTAGATACATGAGAATCTCCACTTATAGCGTGGCAAATTAAAATTGCATTATTCTTTTCAGCATTTAATTGACCATATGTTTCATAAGCAACAACACAATCATCAAATTTTAAACCTGACTCTAATACAACTTGAGTATCTAATTTTAAATACTTAACATAACCAGAAATTTTATTTGATCTAAGATCATCAGAAGAATGAAACATAATTTTAACTTCACTTATAAATTTTCATTGCATTATCAATGTCATTGATAATATCATTAGCATTTTCTAAACCTACAGATAACCTGATCATTCCATCAGGTATACCAGCTTCCTTTCTACCTTCTTCACCTAACGAATAATGAGTAGTTGTTGCAGGATGAGTAATTATAGATTTCGTATCACCTAAATTATTAGAAATATCAATCAGATCCAATTCATTGAAAATTTTAAACACTTCCTCTTTTCCTCCCTTAACTACCATTGTTAAAATTGTGCCTCCTTTTTCCATTTGCTTTTTTATCAATTCAAATTGTGAATGCGTAGATTTAGATGGATAAATCAAATTAACTATATTTGGATTGTCCTTATAATAATTTGCAATTTTAAGAGCATTATCGGATTGAGCATCTACTCTTAATTTTAATGTTTCTAAACCTTTTAACATAATCCATGCATTAAACGGGCTCATAGATGCACCTGTATGTCTCATAAATGGTTTTAACAATTTATCATGAAACTCATTGTCAGATATAATTGCTCCTCCTAACGCTCTTCCTTGGCCATCAATATGCTTAGTACCAGAATAAACAACAATATCTACGCCAAGTTCAAAAGGATGCTACAATATTGGAGTTGCAAAAACATTATCTATCACAACTTTTGCACCAAATTTTTTAGCTAAAGAACAAACATTTTTAATATCAATAATTTCTAAAGTTGGATTTGAGGGAGTTTCAAAAAATACTACCTTGGTTTTATCATCTATAGCTGACTCCCATTCATTTAAATCAGTACCATTAACAAACACTGTTTCAATTCCATATTTTGGTAATATTTTAGTTAAGATTTGATAAATTGAACCAAATAAAGCCCTTGAGGACACAACTTTATCTCCTTTTTCTAACTGGCACATTAAAGATGCAAAAACTGCAGCCATTCCTGTCGAAGTTGCAAAACATTTATCTGCATTTTCTATAGAAGCCAAACGATCTTCAAACATTTGAACAGTAGGATTCCCATATCTTGAATATATAAAACCTTCCTCATCTCCTTTAAATCGAGCCTCGGCTTGTTCTGGAGAATCGTATACATAACTACTAGTCATATATATCGGTTCACTGGTTTCGCCAAACTGACTTCTATTCAATCCTTCTCTAATTAATTTTGTTTCTAAATTCCACTTTTTATTATTAGTCATTATTTTCTCCCAAAAAAAAATCTCCCCTTATTGGAGAGATTTTAAATTTTTATGTTTACCTCCCACAAGGTCACGTATGAATCTGGGGCACCTTAACATAAAGGTTGCCAGACAGGATTATAGGCCCAGTCGCCTAGCCTGTCATTCTCAACGAGTTGNTACAATNTATCATAAATAAGAAANAAATTCTACATTAAATTATTTTAATCTAAAATCATCTTAGNTAAATCTGCAATAGCAGCTTCAAATGTATCNTGCACNACATTTTGAGCTGGAGCNATAAGCATTAAATTATCAGTAAGNCCCATATCTTCCACTNACCAATCATCTTCTGNTAAATNCAAATCCTTTAATTTATNCTTATATTCACGGGTATCGTTACTATAAATTGCNACTGGTTTATTTTGAGCCACTGCATAACCCAATTCAAAACATGTTCCTGGATCAGCAGAAACTCCTCTGAAAGGTGAAAGATTTGCTACCAAGCAATCACTAGCATCAATCAATTCTATATCTGCTTGATAAATTTTAATTGCTTTATCAGGCCCTCTCTGCAAATCAGATAAATCAAATTGATTATCAAGAGGGTATAATCCCTGTAACCCGTATTTAGTACATATTTTTTTTAATTTTTCACCATGATCTACAGGATTTGGTAAAAAAATATCCGGACCTGCAAGATATACTTTAGGTTTCTTATTCAAAATTATTTTTTACCCTTATTTTTCTTCAGCCAATTTTTATATTCAACTTCTATTTTTTCTGACCAGGAATGTTTTGGATAATAATCTTTTAAATGACCCCCATCAATCAATTTCTCTTTTACAAATATTTCCCATTCTTGATGCTCTCCTCCCACTTCAGATAATTTTTGAGCATAATCAATAGGAATTACAACAGCACCATCATCATCTGCAATAATTATATCGCCAGGCATAACTAAAGTATTTCCACATGAGATTGGTACATTAACAGCACTCGGGAACATACTAGTTTGAGTGTGATAATTAGGAGTAACTCCTTTCAACCATAAACCTAAATCAAGATCTTTAGAACTTGCATAATCTCTTATACATCCATCAATCACAACACCTTTCCCTCCTCTGCCTTTAAAAAAACTTAACATCATTTCACCAAACACTCCGCTATTCATACTTCCTCTAGCATCAACAACAACTATATCTCCAGGTTTAGTAAAATATAATACTTGTCTATGTAATTGTTCTTCTGGATCAGTATATTCGTCATCATAATATATATCTTCTCTAATAGGTAAGAATTGCAAAGTCAAAGCGGGGCCAATAATTTTTTTACCAGAATTATAAGTAACTGGACCTGTTATTGATGCATCCCTAATTCCCATTCTACTTAACTCTCCAGAAGCAGTAGCGCTAGTTAATGCTGATAAAGAATTAATTAGACTTTCTGATGGCCTTTTTATATCATTAAATTTTTCCACGATAAATTATTTCTCCTTTTCTTTAATTTAAAATCCAATCTCAAAATTAAAAGATTTATTTAGTTGATCTTTTACACTACTTGCATGGCCCTGAGGTCTTACATTAACCCATTTACGAATAAGAAGGCCGTTTTTATCAATCAAAAAAGTAGATCTTACTACTGATCTGATTTTATTCCCATCAAATATACGTTTTGCAACTGCAGGAAAATTTTGTTTTAACATATCAATTTCTTTTTCATTCAATTCATATTCTGCCCAAACACCATAATCGCGCATCATATTTTGATCCGGATCAACACATAATTGAAAAGGTAGTTTATTATTATTAGAAAATTCACGATGGCTATCTTTATCATCAGGGCTTATTCCGTAAACAGCGCAATCTAATTCTTGCAACTCATCATAGACATCTCTGAATTCACATGCTTGTAAAGTACAACCAGAAGAACTATCTATCGGATAAAAATACAACACTGCAGGCTTCCCTGACAATTCTCTATCAGTTAATTTTTTATCATTTGTATCTAACAAATAGAAGTTGGGGACTTTGGCTCCAACTTCTATATTTACTTCAGGTAAATATTTCAGGAGTTCCATAATTTATTTTATCCTTATATTTTTTATTATATTTTCAAGAAAATAAAAGTCAATATTTTTTTCAATTTATTGCTTATTTTCATTAATCCGATCCATCAACAAAGAAGTGTCTTGTCCTTCTTCACCTACTTTTTCTTCTATCTCAGTTATATATTTATCTATTTTATTTACAAATGTTTCTGGTAATGTATATCGCATGATACTTTCTCTATAAAATTTTCTTCTACCCGGGAATAAGGCGAGATTTACTTTTAATGCAAAATCTGGGTCAACATGTAAAAGATCTGAATATTGCTCTGCTATGTTACTTAAATTCATTTCTGCAGCAAAAATTCTGAAAAATCTAGTTCTTTCTTCTTGATTTTTAAGGTCATTAAAATCATGCCCGCCTCTATAATTAATTTCAGAAAGTTCGGGATTATCAGCCAAAGAAATTGCCAGAGATTGTCTTTGTTCATTTATTGCCAATACTAATTCCCTCTGCGCATCTCTATGTTGTTGACGTAATTGATATAACAATACAAATGCAACTAATAAAGTTGCTAAACCTGTAATAATTTGAGCAACATTCATAATAAATTGGTAATCCATTTTATAGTCCTTTTTAGTTTATTTTGATTGTAAAATAGTTAAAATACTATTATAAATCGAATGTAAAGATTTATAACAANAGTTNATANAGTTAAGGAGTACAATATGGANATTGGATGGATCGGAATAGGNAATATGGGGAAACCNATGGCAAAAAATNTTCAAACTTTTTCCACACAATTTACNGTTAATGATTTAAATCAAGAATCTGCAATAGATATACTNGAATCAGGNGGNAATTGGGCAANTTCACCAGCNGAATGNGCAAAAGGTAAAGATATAATATTTATGTGNCTNCCNATGCCAGCTGACGTAGAAAAAGTTTGCCTTGGNGAANANGGNATACTNGANGGAATTGATTCNAANACNATTGTTATNGACTCTTCAACAAATTCCTTNTCAATGGTTAAAAAATTACACGAAANATTTGANAAAAAAGGGATTACATTTATGGATTGCCCNGTNAGNGGAGGAGTTATAGGAGCTGTTAAAAAAGACCTNTGTGTTATGGNTGGNGGTGATAAGNAAATTTACAATAANATNAAACCTGCTTTAGATGCTATGGGTGACAAAGTAATGTATTGTGGNCCTACNGGAAGTGGNACAATATGTAAATTATCTCANAATTTATTCAGNGGTTTNTTGATGAANATAGCTTCAGAAGTGCTTGCTTCCGGAATAAAAGCAGGAGTAGATTTANCTACNCTACTTGAAGCAATTTCNAAAGGTGCATCNGGTAAAAATCCNCCCTTNGCAAACTGGATNAACGCNACACAAAATGATTNTGCTGCTGATGAATATTCNTTTTTCCTTGAACTTGGAGCTAAAGATGTAAAACTTGCTTGNGAAATGGGNAGAGAAAATAAAGTTCCAATGGANATGTCAAATATATTAGAACAAAATTTAATTGAAATNNTAAANAGAGGATGGGGAAGAAAAAATTCAGGNATATTAAGAAAATTAATANCAGAAAAAGCTGGNNTTGAATTTGAATATGCNCCTGGTGGNTTTGCATAATTTAANCNTAATANTNAACTAATTAATGTTAATGGAGATTTATTANTTACTNNNTTAAATNCTAAAATAAAATGACTACTAATCCNATTTATAATTTCAATAATAAAACTGCTATNGTNACNGGTGCNGGNGGAGGTATGGGGAAAGAAATANNNCTTGCTCTTTCTAAATTTGGAGCAAANGTTTANGGAATTGATTTAAAAGAAAAACCANAAGAATANNCAAATTTAAATATCAAATANTTNCANGAAGATATNACAAAATTCGATAAAATAGATTTAATCTTTGATCANGCATTTNAAGAAACNAAACGTNTAGATTNCCTNGCTAATGTAGCAGGNGTATTATTATTTGGAAAAGATAAATCTTTAGTTGATATTGATTTAGATGTTTATGACCAGGTAATTAATATAAATTTAAAAGCGTCTACTTATGCAGCTAGAAAAGCTATCCCTTTAATGCAAAAAACAGGTGGCGGATCAATGGTGCATATTTCTTCTGTACAGGCATATAGAGGAGACCCTGTTCCNCAAGATGCATATTCTCAATCAAAAGCCGCTATTTTGAACTTATCTAAATCTATAGCNATGCAATTTGCAAAAGACGGAATTAGATCAAACACAATTGTCCCCGGATTAACAATGACACCTCTTCAAGACAGATGGAAAAATGATAAAGAAACTCAATCTAAAATTGCAAATCATATACCTTTAGGTAGATTAGGAAAACCAGAAGATATGGCAGACGGTACATTATTTTTATTTTCAGAAGCAGCATCATTTATTACAGGAACAGAATTAATTATTGATGGCGGTTTATTACTTCATTAAATAAAATTAAATTTTATATCTAAAATAGTTATGAATAAAATATATAACCTGGCTAATAAACTTATCGATGCACAAATAAACGGCAAAGTAATATCTCCTTCCGAATATAATTTTCTTAAAACCACTGAAGAAGCTTATAGCTTTCANGATATTTCTGAAAAAATTTTAAAAATAGAAAAGGTAGGATGGAAAATAGGAGCAACTAGTTTGACAGCTCAAAAATATTTAAATACTCAAGAACCCGTAACAGCGCCAATNTTTAAAGATTTCATTTATCAGAGTCCAGCTACTATTGGTGTTTTTACCAACCAAAATACTAGTGTGGAATGTGAATTTGGATTTAAATTTAAAAAACATCTTCCCCCAAAAGCAAAAAAGTATAATTTGAATGAAATAATGTCTGCTATTGACTGCCTAATACCTGTCATTGAAATAATTGCTAGCNGATTCAAAGGGGGATTTGAAAATCTTGGACCAATAAAATTAATCGCCGACATGGTAGTNCATAGAGGATTGGTAAAAGGAATAGAAATAAATAAATGGGAAAATATAAATTTAACTGAACAAAATATTGAACTATACAAAAATGGATCAAAAATAACATCAGGTTATGGCTCAGATGTTCTTGGGTCTCCATTAAATGTTCTTGAGTGGAGCGTAAATCACTTGTCAGAAAGAGGAAAATCCATTAATCCAGGAAATATTATTTCTACAGGGACTTGTACAGGTATTATNCCNNTATTTCCTGACGATAATATTGTCGCNAATTTCGTTGGATTAGATACTGTAAAACTAAATATTGCAAATTAAATCTAATATTTAATTATTCAATCGAATCAATAATTTGCCAAAATTATTGCCATTCATCATACCAATAAATGCTTTTGGAACATTTTCTATCCCATCAATAATATCTTCTTTATATTTTAAAGAACCTTTTCTAACCCAATCTGACAATCTAATCAGACCATCCTGATATTGAGATTTGAATTGAAAAACAAGAAATCCCTGCATTGATGCTTGATTAATTAAAAGAGTTCCTCCCATTCTGGGCCCCATAGATGGTTCTTCCAAATTATAAAGAGAAATTTGTCCGCAAATAGCTATTCTGCCACCTATAGCTATATTTGAAATCACAGCATCAGAAATCTCACCGCCAACATTATCAAAATAAACATCAACACCTTCAGGCGCATACTCTAAAATTTTATTAATTACATTCTCTTTTTTATAATTAATCACAAAATCAAAATTTAATTCTGAAGAACAGTAATCTNTTTTTTNTTCACTGCCTGCAATTCCAATAACTCTGCATCCCATTATTTTTGCAATCTGNCCAACTATTGCNCCCACTGCTCCTGANGCAGCAGAAACCACTACNGTATCNCCNGGTAATGGTTTGCAAATATTTAATAATCCNAAATAAGCAGTTAANCCTGGCATCCCTAATACNCCCAANGCAGTAGANATAGGAGCTAAATTNGGNTCTATAATTCTNACNGAGTTACCATCTGTTTTTCCATACTCNTGCCATCCAATATGAGCATTAACAAAATAACCTTCTTTTATTTTTCTATTTCTAGATTTNATNACTTTACCTACTGCTTCTCCAGTCATAACATCNCCCAATTTCACCGAAGGAGCGTAAGATTTAGTATCATTCATTCTTCCACGCATATATGGATCAAGGGATAAAAATTTAGATTCAATCAAAATTTCNCCTTCCAATAATTCGGGAAGTTCTGATTCCACTAATTTAAAATCTTCTGATTTTGGATATCCCGATGGC
Source organism: Chloroflexota bacterium (assembly GCA_002694895.1). Classification (GTDB taxonomy): domain Bacteria; phylum Chloroflexota; class Dehalococcoidia; order Lucifugimonadales. The sequence continues at coordinate 10,397 of NZNN01000050.1, read as the reverse complement.
CTTTTATGCAATATCCAAGATTTATTCATATTACTCCCTCTGAATCAATTATCGAATTTATCATAGAAGGATCTACCAAACCACCTGTAATGATAAAACAAATTTTTGAATTTTCAGGAAATTTTTCCCGATACTCACTTAACCCCGCCAAAGTAATCGCAGAAGAAGGCTCTACTAATAAATTTTCATGATCTATAAAAGATTTCATGGATTTTAACAATAATTTCTCTTCAACTAACAAAATATCATCAACTATTGTTTTTACTCTGTTCACAGAAGCAATTACAGGAATCCTAACAGACAGTCCGTCTGCAATAGTATCTGCCGTCTGATTCTCATAATTTTTCCCATTCAAAGCAAGATACATACAAGGTGATGCTGAGGGAATTAAACCAATAATCTGAGCTTTAGATTTTGAATCTTTAAAAGCTTTTCCTATACCTGATATTAATGATCCATTTCCAATAGGTACAAATATGTAATCAAAATCAATACCACTATTAATTATTTCTGTACCTATCGTCCCTGCCCCAACATGCATTCCATCCAAATCACCATCTTCTAGAAATATATCTCCGGCATCTTCTGCATATTTTTTACCATGAAGTTTGGCATCATCAAAATCGCTCCCAAGTTTAACAACTTCAGATCCAGTCAGTTTGATTCTTTCCACTTTAGATTCGTTAGCATTTTCCGGAACATAAATTACACAAGGAATATTATTTCTTTTACATGCTTCTGCAATAGCAAGCCCATAATTCCCTGCCGAAGCAGCTACAATTTTATTTATATTACTACCCTGGTCAACTAAATCTGATAAAACACTTAAAGCTCCTCTTAATTTAAATGACTTTACAGGTGTACAATCTTCTCTTTTAAGCCAAATCTCTGAATTAAAATAATCGCTAATTATATTAGCTTTTAACAATGGTGTTGGAGCCCAATTTTCTTTTGAAATCATTTCATATGTATTTAATTCATTCAATTTTATTACCCACTTTAAAATTAATTTTTTTATATCCTAATTCTGATTCTTTAATCAAAATATACTGATTCACAACAATATTGTTTATTTCTTGAATACTTTGATCTCTAGGCCAAGTTATGTATAGTTTATCAATGTTTTTGCAATCTTGTATTCCCATAACTTTAATTAATGAAGATGATCCAAAACTACCTCCAGGTTCTACAATACTATTATAATTTTTATTATCACAAACTAAATTTAGTTTGGCCCCTAAAGCAATTTTTCCTGATTTATCTCCTATCAATTTGATTCCAATCCAATTATTTGTGTTATTAGAATTTTGATAAAGTATATTTGTAAAACCATCAGACAAATAAAAACCTCCCATTTGTTCAAAAATATCTAAATCACCATCTAAATCATAATCTGCAAAAGCCACTCCATGCCCTTTCTGAATATGCCCCAGGCCATATATATGAGTCTTNTCAACAAAACTCAATCCTTCTTTGTTAAAATAAAATGCATTGGGGACAAATGAATCAATAGCAGGATATCCTGTACCTAAATATAAATCATCATACCCATCATTATTGACATCTCCAAAATTTGCCCCCATAGTTGAATGAACTTTCAATAAACCTAAACCTTGAGTATTATCTCTATATAAACCCTCACCATTATTTTCATACAATTTTAAAGAATAATTTGAATCAATTTTACCCATGAAACTTTCAATAGATTTAATAATTCCATTCTCATATCCTGAAGAAAAAATATCTAAATCTCCATCATTATCATAATCCCAAAACCAAGAAGTGAAACTATAATAAGGATCCGTGATTCCAATTTCTTTTGCTATATCTTCAAATAATCCGTTACCGAAATTTTTATATAATCTATTTTCACCGGCAAAATTAGATATAAATAAATCAATCAACCCATCATTATTGTAATCACCCCAATCAGATGATTTNCAATATCTATCATTTGATATTGATGCCTGAATAGAAACATCTAAAAATTTATTATTATTATTATTAAATAATTGACTAGGATAAATAATATTTTCATTTTCACCTTTATATGACTCATTACATATAAATAAATCTAAATCGCCATCATTATCATAATCTCCCCAAGAAGCTGACTGGGTAGGATAAGCAAAATCTGACAAATTTACTTCTTGAGTTACATCTGTAAACGTCATATCTCCATTGTTTTTTAANAAACTATTAATCATTTCCCCTTCTTCCATTAACCATCCACCTCTTAAAACATAAATATCTAGAAAACCATCATTGTTATAATCAGTAGAAATAATATTTAATCCGCCTAACTGAGTAGATAAATTCGAATTTTCAGTAATATCTTTGAAGCCATTAATCCCTTTATTCAAATAAAATTTCATTGAAGAACAAGGGTCCCACGTTGAAGTAATTAAATCTGGATAACCATCATTATTAAAATCATCAAAAATAACTCCTCCTGCCAAATCCACATTATAAATACCACTATCTATAGATACATCTATAAATCCNGTATGTATAGATGATAAATTTTGCCCTGGAACTTCAATCAGNAAATCTTTATTGATACTTTCTGGATATTCTCCNATTGACATATAAACAATATTTAATAACCATTTTGCCTTTAAATTCTCTGAATCAATCATTAACCATTCATTTATTACTTCAATTGCCTTATAAGAATAATCCGTATAATCTTGCTTATAATTGTTGTCTGTAGGCAATTGACATACTATTGACCCACCTGGAACCACGCAATTCTTAACCTCAGCTGCTTTAATATATATCAAGGCGGCTGCATTATAAGTCATAACTTTTGATGTNTCAGGTAAATTTTGAAAATTTTCACTACTTAAAACTTCTTCAATAATATTTATCGCCTCATCAAAACCACCTAGACTCATTTCAGCTTTAGCTAAACCTAATTTAGCAAACCAAATATTATACTCATCTTTAGCATTATTTAACTTGCCCTGCCATAATAGTTTCTGATTAGTTCCTATATATTTATTTGAACTATTTTTTAATTTCATACAATAAGTACTAATATCTTTAATGACAGAATTACCATTATTGAAACTAAGAAAATCTAATTTTGGATTNATAAAAAATCCAATCAANATTATAGTAAATATAATTAATAAAACAATTANATTTACAAAAATTATTTTATATTTTTTATACACAAGAATTTATTCTCTTTTNATCTATTAAAGTTTTAAAATTTAACAAATTTAATTATGATATGGTCATACATTCAAAAACTATCTCAATAACATAGTAATTAATGAAATTTATAGATTTTAATAATAATACACATATAAAAAGAATAGTAGGAATAATACTTGTTTTACTTTCTACTCCCTTATTTTTCTATTTAAATAGGGTTCAAAAACTCGGGACAATAAAAGAAGAACTGTTTGCTTCAGCATCAAGAAAAGGTGAATGTTTTCAAGGATTTTGTCTAGGAGGCGACCCTGAGGCCACTTTAATCTCAAGATGGTTAACATTTTCTTTTGAATATATGGAATTAGTCCTTTTAGGAATGATTTTTGCTTTCGCCATATCTGGAATTGTAGAAGCTTTTATTTTCCCTAGAAAAAATCAAACTATGTTATTTTCTCCAGGATTAAAGGGAATATTTAGAGGATATATACTAGGACCTGCTCTAAATCTTTGTTCTGCTTGTATAGTACCAGTGGTAAATTCTTTAAAAAATAAAGGATCTTCACTTGAATCAGTTATAGCCTTAACACAAGGTTCATCGACTCTAAACTTCTTATCAATAATTATGATTTTTACTATTTTTACACCTGACTTAGGATGGAACAGGATTATAACAGGTGCAATTAGTGTATTTTTGTTTGGTCCTATAATTGCACGCTTAACTTTTGGATGGAAATTAAAAAAAGAAAAAACTGAACAAATTAAATCAATAAATATAGAAGATAATATAAGTTTCAAAAATTCAATGAAAGAAGGTTTGTTTGATTTTGGGAAAATTACTTTTTCTAATGTAATTAAATTAGGTCCGATAATGATTATCGCCGGATTTGCAGCAGGTTTAGTAATACAATTCTTGTCTCCTGGCATTATAGATAATTATTTAGGCAATAATTTAAAAGGCATAATAATCGCAAGCACTATTGGAGTTTTAATTAATGTGCCACTTTTATTTGAAATACCATTGGTTGTTGCATTGCTATTACTTGGCATGGGAGTTGCACCTGCCGCCACCTTGCTTTTCACTGCAGCATCAGGGGGACCAATTACCTATTGGGGATTATCAAAAGTATTACCTAAAATTTCTGTTACTTATTATGCATTAATGATATGGATTCTTGGAATCTCAACTGGTTTGATCTCTCTTCTTATTATCAATATAAATAATTCTGGAATCTCTGGAGGAATAAAACTTACAGATAACCAACCAATAATAAGAGAATCAAAAGAAACAATTAATTCTATTCAAACTACAAAAACTGAATTAAAAGAACCTGAAATAATAACAAATATTCTTAAAGAACATACAATAACTCAAAAACTCTTAACTAAAGAAAATGACAATTCTAATTTTGATATCAAGTATTTTAAACAATTAGATAATGAAACTTTGAAAGGACCAATGGAAGTATGGAATTACAGACCAGGAGTAGTAATCTTCGATTTTGATCGTGATAATGATATGGATTTTTTCATTACTAATGGTACTGAATATTCTAACATTCTGTATTTAAATAATTCTGATGGCACTTTTACTAATATTGCCAATGAAGCAGGTTTGGGTGATAAAAAATTAAATGGCAGTGGTGCAGTAGCTTGCGATATCAATAATGATGGTTTTCAAGATCTTTACATTGGAGCCAGAGGATTTAATGGCGACGGATTAGATTTTAGATCTCAAATTAATAATAACAATACAGAATTCATAGGTATTGAAGATAGGCTTTTTTTAAATATGAAAAATGGTCAATTTAAAGATATCACAAGAAAAGCTTTTAAAGAAAATTTAAATTATAGATCAGCAAGTAGTATTGCTTGTGCTGATATAAATAATGATGGTTATTTAGATCTTTATGTAACTAATTTAATCGATGAAGATTTTTTCATGTCTAGTTTATTTTGGCCTTCACATCCAGGGCATTACAATCTTCTTTATAAGAACAATGGTGATTTAACATTTGATGAAATTGCAAAAGAAGCCGGAATAAATGGGCCCCAGGTTATAATGCTTAACCCTGAGGGTAAGGAAATAATTTTTAAAGACAAATCTGATAAGGAATATATGGGCTATAACCCTGATGTAAAAGATAAAAACTTAAATAGAGTCGGAGATCCAACCGGACCAACGCACGCAGCTGCTTTTTTTGATCATGATGAAGATGGTGATCAGGATTTATGGGTAGCAAGCGACGGTGATCAGTTACATATTTACAGAAACGATTCAGCCAATGGCAAAATATTATTTACACACATATCAAAAGATATGGGATTAGATATTATTGGAAATTGGATGGGATTTGCAATAAGCGACTTTAACAATGATGGTAAACAAGACGTTTTTATTACAAATGCAGGACCTCATTCAAGAATAATCACTGAGAGTATGCCAAGTCCAAAACCTAAGCCTGGTGGAGATTGTAAATATCATGAAAAGCACAATTTAGGAACATGCCTACATTCATTTTTGATAAATAAAGGAATAGTTGAAACAGATAATAATAATATAATACCAAAATTTGAGGAATTTTCTGAAAAAACAAATGTGATTCCATCTCCTTTTATGCCTGCTGAAGCAACAATAAAAACTAATATAAAACCAGGAATGAATATACCACTTGGGATAGGTGCTTATGATTTTGGTTACGGTGTAACAGCATTTGATTTCAATAATGACACGATTAAAGATATATACTGGATAGGTTCAGAAGTAGGTAGAGGAGAAGGCCCTGGCGGCAATGTCTATCCATCAGCCGGAAGAATGCTTCAAGGTAAACCGGATTTTTCATATGAGGATATAACTATACGTTCAAGATTACTGGATATTCAAGGAATTAATTATAACAATTATTTTAAAAACCTCGAAGAAAACACATATCCAGACAATAAATACAATTTAAAATACAAAGTTCATACAAAATATCATGAAAATGGAAAAGGATTAGCTCATGGAGATTTGAATGGCGATGGATACGTTGATTTAATTGCAACAAATAGTAGCGGGCCTGTATGGTCAGGAACTTTAGATGATGCCGGGGGACCATTTTATGTATGGATTAATGGTGGAGGTAAAAACAATTGGATAAACTTAAAATTAACAGGAAGGATGGGTATAGACAATACAGGAAGTAATTCAGATGGAATAGGAGCAAAAGTATATTTAATATATAAAGATAAAAATAATCAAAAATCAATACAAATGCAGGAAGTAATAGCCGGATCTAGTTACCTATCAATGGATTCAACCAATTTAGAATTTGGATTAAGTGATATTGAAATTATTGATGAAATTAGGATAATATGGCCTAGCGGTATAATACAAAAATTATATTCAATAAACGTTAATCAACATTTAGATATAATTGAAATAAAAAAATAAAACTTGGGGAAGTGGCGGAATTGGTAGACGCGCTTGACTTAGGATCAAGTGTTCATAGAACGTGAGAGTTCGAGTCTCTCCTTCCCCATTATCAATTAATAATCTTTTCTACAGTTTCTGCTATTTTGCCAGGGTGTGGGATAATATGACAACCGGCATCTTTTAAAGAATTTATCTTTGATTCTGCCTTACCATATTCACCGCTAATTACTGCCCCTGCATGCCCCATTCTTTTACCTTTTGGAGCACTTGCTCCCACAATAAGAGCTGCTATAGGTTTAGTATTATTTACCGATTTTAAAAATTCTGCTGCTTCTTGTTCTTTTATCCCACCTATTTCACCAATAAAAACTATACTTTGGGTCAAATCATCAGATATAAAATAATCTAAAACATCAATAAATGAAGTGCCAACTATAGGATCACCACCGATACCTATGCATAAAGATTGGCCAATACCTCTTTTTGAGAGCTGATCTACAGCTTCATATGTAAGTGTTCCACTTCTGGAAACCACACCAACATTTCCGGGCATAAAAATATCCCCAGGCATAATTCCAATTTTACATTCTTCTTTTGGATTAATTACTCCTGGGCAATTTGGACCAATTAAAGTTACGCCTTGATCTTTTGCAACTTTATGAATTTTAATCATCTCATTTACAGGTACACCTTCGGTAATACAAATAACTGTTTCGATTCCCGAATCAATGGATTCTAAAATTGCATCTGGGGCGAATGGAGCAGGTACAAATATCAAAGACGTATCAGCATCAGTTATATCTTTTGCTTCAATAACAGAATTAAAAACTGGTATAGAATTATTAAATAATTGTCCACCTTTACCAGGAGTTACACCTCCAACTATTTGAGTTCCATATTCTTGGCATTTCAAAGCATGAAACCCACCTTCTTTTCCAGTTATTCCTTGAACAATAACTTTAGTATTTCTATCAATTTCAAGTGTCAATTCAAACTACCTCTTAGTAAGTAATATTTTTGAAATTTCATTTAAATTATCAGCAAAAGAAATATTATATTTACTTGCACTTAGAATTTCTTTGCCTTCATCACTATTAGTACCTAACATTCTAATGATAAGTTCGGGAGCTTTTTTATTATATTTATCAAGAGCAGATAAAAAACCTCTAGCAGCAACATCGCACCTTAAAATTCCTCCAAATAAATTTATTAATACTACTTCTACATTGTGATCAGATAAAACAGCTGACATTGCTTCTGAAACCTTATGTTCATCTGCGCCACCACCAATATCTAAAAAATTTGCCGGCTTTAATCCAGATCCATGAATAACATCCATGGTAGCCATTGCTAAACCTGCACCATTAACTATACATCCTACAGTACCTTGTAATTGTATATACTTTATACCCAACTTAGCAGTTTCAATTTCAACAAGGTTTTCCTGTGATAAATCTCTTAACTTCTGAACTGAATTTTGCCTGAACAAAGCATCTTCATCAAAGGTTATTTTTGCATCAAGAGCTAATATCTCACCTGAATTATTTTGAATTAAAGGGTTAATTTCAATTAAAGAACAATCTTTATTTAAATACAATTTATATAGATTTCTTATAATTTTTCTTAATTGCACATAATAAATTTGTTCATATCTTAAAAAACTGTTAATTTTTCTTATTTGAAAATCTGTTGGTCCAGTAATTATATTTATTGGTAAAGTTAAGATACTTTCAGGAGATTGGAAAGCTACTTCCTCAATATCCATACCCCCTTCAGGGCTAACTATAATATTCACAGATTGATTACCACCATCTACCAACAATGCTATATAACTTTCAGAATTTATTTGGCTAACTTTTTCTACTAAAATTTTATTAACAATAAACTCCTCATTTGCCGTTTGAACAGTTTGAAATCCCTTCCCTAAAAATCTGTCTGCAAATTCAATTACTTCTTGTTCAGATTTAACTAATTTAACTCCGCCCACCTTTCCTCTACCTCCGGCATGTACTTGGACTTTTAATACAACTTCATCATCAAGAGTTTTATAGATTTTCAAAATTTCATCTTTATTTTTACAAATAAATCCTTCTGGGATTTTAATCTCATAATCCTTAAATAATTCTTTTGCCTGATATTCATGAATTTTCAAATATATATCTCTTTTGATAATTCGGAGAGAGTGGGATTCGAACCCACGATAATCGTAAAATTATACTGGTTTTCAAGACCAGCGCCTTAAACCACTCGGCCATCTCTCCAAGTTTAGTCTTTAAAGTTTAAACAAATATTATATCAATTGTTATCTTAAATCCAAATTAGTTGCTGTATTAATTTCCTCAATTAATTTATTTACAATCTTTCTTATTTATATTTTGTTAAAATTAATAATATATAAATATACAATGCGGGAAATCCATTGGAAATTAGCGACATAGTCATACGTGGAGCAAAAGAACATAATTTAAAAAATATTGATATAAATATTCCAAGAGGTAAATTTATTGTAATAACAGGTTTATCAGGATCTGGGAAAAGTTCATTAGCCTTTGACACAATTTACGCAGAAGGAAGAAGAAGATATGTGGAATCTTTGTCGGCTTATGCAAGACAGTTTTTAGGTAATTTAGAAAAACCAAATGTGGATTATATAGAAGGATTATCGCCTGCAATATCTATAGATCAAAGAGGTATTTCAAAAAACCCAAGATCTACAGTAGGAACTACAACTGAAATTTATGATTATTTAAGAATATTATTTGCAAGAATTGGAACCCCACATTGTATTAAATGTAATAAAGAAGTAAAAAAACAATCAATACAACAAATTGTTGATTCAATTAAATCTCTGCCAATAAATTCAAAATTTATGATCCTATCCCCAATCATTAGACATAGAAAAGGAGAGCATAAGGAAACTCTTAATATTGCTCGAAAATCAGGTTTTGTAAGAGCCCGTATCAATGGAGAAATCAAAGAATTATCTGAAAAAATAGAACTGGAAAAAAATAAATGGCATACAATTGAAATTATAGTTGACAGGCTACAAATAAATAATGAAATAGACAATGACAGGCTTACAAATTCTATTGAAACATCCCTGAAATTATCTGAAGGTCTTATAAAAATTGCATTATCAAATAACAAAGAAATACAATATTCTGATACTTTTTCATGCCCGGACTGTAATATCAGTATAGAAGAAATAGAGCCTAGGAATTTTAGTTTTAACAGTCCAAAAGGGGCCTGTAATAGCTGTTCAGGAATCGGACATTCTCTAAAAGTAGATCCAAAATTAATTATACCCAATAATGAACTTAGCATTGAGCAAGGAGGAATAGCGCCATGGTTTAGATCTGGAGGTTATGCAAATATATATCTTGGGATATTTAATTCAATATCAGAGCAATTTCAATTCTCATTACAAACTCCAATTAAAAATTTATCTGAAGAAAATCTAAAGATTATTCTTTATGGGTCAAAATCAAAACCCATAAAATTCAATTATGTTTCAAGAAGATTTGGAAAAATGCGATATTCAAGAAAATTCGAAGGTATCGTCAATAATCTGGAAAGAAGATACAAACAAACAAATTCTGAAGGCTCTAGGGATGATATAGAAAAATATATGTCTAAAATAATTTGTCCTGAGTGCAATGGATTTAGATTACAAAAAGAATCACTACAAGTAAAAATAGTCAATAAAAATATTATTGATTTAACTTTCTTAAATATTTCAGAACTTTCTAAATGGTTCAAAGAAATTGTGCAATCAAAATCTACAAATTCTATAAAATTAAACAAAACACAACTTTTGATTGGA
>NZNN01000049.1 GCA_002694895.1 Chloroflexota bacterium | reverse complement strand
TAATATACTTAATATATTCTGATTTAAATTATTTCTTACAGATAAAATTCCTAAAATAACAGTGATTGAACTTATCCCGATATTTGTAAGTATTGCCACAAGGATTATCACAGGATTTTGGAAGCTTAGCTGAAACAAAACATAAAACAGTGAAAAAATAGTTAACTGTACAATCGACAATATAGTAAATACAGATAAAACTTTTGATAAAAAATAGATTTCAGATTTTATTCCGTACATCAAAATTAATTCAAGTGAATTATCTTTTGTATCAAGTTCAATCATTCCGGATGAAACTATTAAAGAACTAAACAAAAATACTACCCAAATTATTATAGAAATAATTTCGTTTTTCTGAGCAATTCCAAAAGGAAAAGCAATATTAAATAAAACAACAATCAGAGCTGTAAAAACTATAGTGATTAATATTGTTGAAAGGGATCTAAATTCAAGTTTAAGATCTTTCTTAAACAAAGAAAATAAAGTTTTTATATCCTTCGTAATATTTTCAGAATTACTATTCATTATAATCATCCATGTTTAACAAATCATCTGAAACTAATCCGACAACATCTTTTCTGTTAGAAGAAATAATAACTGACTTATTTTCTTTTTTTAGTGTTTTTAAGATAGAGATAAAACTATCTGTAGATTCACTGTCAAGATTGGAAAATGGTTCATCAAGCACAAGTAAATCAGGTGCAGAAGTTAATGATCTGAGCATACTTGCTTTCTTTCTTTGCCCATATGACAATTCAGATATCTTTTTTCCTAGAATATTATTTAAACCAAGTGCTTGTTCAATATTATCCTGTGATTCAGCAGATATTCTGAATCCTGATATATCAGAAAAAAAATCTATATTTTCTGATATAGAAAAATTTTGATAAAGCATATTTTCATGTCCAAGAAAATCGAGTTTTATATTTGCATTTAGATTTATGTTGCCTGTATCAGAATTAATTATTCCGGCAACAATTTTTAACAATGTTGTTTTACCTGAACCGTTATTCCCTACAACTCCAAGAATTGTGGATTTTTTAACAATGAGGTTAATACCGGAAAATATCCTGTTACCATTAAATGACTTTGAAAGATTATTAGCTTTTATCAAAATAAATAAATAGTATATAAATAATTAATTTATAGTATATCTTTTAATCTTAAAATATAGAAAATAAAAATTATTTATACTACACTTTCTGATATTGAATATACAAACAAAATTTAAATTTGGTGATTAAATGAAATATACAAGATTCAAATCAGGAAACAATATAAATTGGGGAGAAATAATTGGTAATGAAATTGTTGAATTATCTGACAATTATATAAACCCAGATTCTTCTAAAACAAATACAAGTCACTCTCTGTCAGATGTAGAATTAATTAGTCCTGTTACACCGGGAAAAGTTGTAGCAATTGGACTTAATTATAAAAGTCATCTGGGTGACAAACCTGCCCCGGCAGTTCCTGAACCATTTTACAAATTACCTGACACAATAATTGGCCCAGGTGAAAACATTGTTATACCAAAAGAAGCAATTGCAGAAAAAGTTAAAATGCAACCAGAGGCAGAATTGTGCCTGGTTATGGGAAAAGGTGGAAAAAGAATATCTCAAAGTGATGCTCTATCCCACGTATTTGGATATACATGTGGAAATGACGTAAGTGCAAGAGACTGGCAACAAAACGATTTACAATGGTGGAGAGCAAAATCATGTGATACTTTCACAGTTTTAGGGCCATGGGTAGAAACAGATTTCGACCCTGGAGAAGCACAAATCCAATGCAGAATTAATGATGAAGTAGTACAAAATCAGAACATTTCAGATTTATTACATGGGGTACCAAGAATTATTGAATTTGTATCCAGCCTGATAACATTAAATCCGGGAGATGTAATTATGACAGGTACGCCTGGTGTACCAAAAGATATGTTTTCAGGTGACACAGTAGAAGTAGAAATTGAAGGACTAGGCATTTTGAGTAATCCTGTTATAAATGAATGATTAAATATTAAAAAATATCTTTAATAGAATCATAAAAAAGATTACTTCCTGTTCCTAAAAGCCAGTAATGTATTATAAATACTCCTGCAACAATCATCATAATTGATCCTATATACTCAACTGATTTACTGATCTTTGATACAAAAGAATTTATAGAATGTTTAAATATAACAACGCCAACAGAAGTTGATATCATTACAACTCCCATTCCCAATGCATAAATCAAACTATTAAAAATTATATTTGTAATATCCAGTCCTGTACCTAAAACCAGTCCTATTGCAGCAAGGTAAATTGGAAGAGCACAACTTAAAGATGCAATTCCATATCCTATGCCAAAGACAAACATACCTAGATTTTGGTTTTTAATTCCACTTCCTATAGAACTTGCTCTTGAAAGAAATAGGATATTAATTTTTGCTCTGAATCCTAAAAGGGAAATACCAATAATAATTAATAAAACACCTATTATTAATCCCATTAATGGAACCCATATTCTTATTAAGCTTCCAAAGAGCCCTAATAAAAAACCCATAAAGCCAAAGAGGACAACAAAGCCTAATGATGTGAAAATTCCAAGACTAAGTGCTTTAATAATTAAAGCAAAAATAATAGGTTTCTTAGAATTGATTTGATTAATGGATTTTAACTGATAGCCTACATATGCTGGAAACATAAGAACTCCACAGGGGTTAAATGCTGCAATTAATCCAGAAGAAAAGGTAAATATCAAAACTTCCATTTATTTTCTCAGTCTATCCTCTCTCCTCTCCACCATTTTTCTTCTTTAGGTTTCGTTTTCCTGAATGAAAAAAAGAGAAATATAATTAATAAAATTATTATTGAAAAAAAATAAAGTTTAAGGCTAAATCCAATAATTGGAAGCATCAAAACAGAAAACAAAAGTAATCCTAAGATAAATCTTAAAATATACCTTTTAAATAAAGATGCCTTGCCAGATTTAGAATCAGAAGAATGTTTTTGCTCTGATTCGTTTAATATGTTATCTATTTCATTTGAAATTTTTGGGTTCATAATATTATTATAAATTAATTGAACTAAAGTTAAACTATATTAACAAATTAAAGGATCAAAATTATGGGGAAAGAAGTTTCACAGGAAACATTAAACAGATACAAAAGAATTACTCCGGCTACGATATGGACGGCATTAGGAAAAAAAGGTTATGAAAACTGCGTGATGGATAATGTAAAACCACTTACCAAAGGAAAAATTATACTGGGTAGAGCGCGTACATTGAGGTATCTGCCTGAAAGACCAGATTTAAAGGAAGAAGTCAGAGAAGGTTATAGTGCTGACGGGACTGAAGTACCAAACGCTAATGCTCCAGAATATAGAGCAATGGGATCCTGTGGACCTGGAGATGTGCTTGTTTGCGATGCTATGGGTAAGAGTAATGCCGCAAACCTTGGAGATGTAAAATTAGTTCAATTAAAGATGAATAAAGCCGAAGGTATTGTTACTGATGGTGGCATGAGAGATTTTGACCAGGTTGAACCTTTTGGTTTCGCGATTTATGCAACAGGAAGAACTCCAAAAGCTGCCAGGCACGTAATGACAGAATATGAAGATAACGTAGATATCCAATGTGATGGTGTTTTAGTTAGACCCGGGGATGTTATTTATGGTAATGATGATGGTGTTGTTGTTGTTCCAAAACATATGGCAGAAGAAATTGTAGAATTCTGCGAATTATATGAATCTGCAGAAGAGTACATAAAAAACAGAGCTGAAAAAGAACAGGTGCCTCCAGGAACATATTATCCTCCAACACCTGAATGGTTAGAAGATTATAAAAAAAATATATTTAAACCATACAATTCCTAATTACTTTAAGGAGATCAAAAATGCCTAAAATGACGGGAGCTAAATTTATAGCAGAAACCCTTCATGCATACGGGGTGACACACTTTTTCTTTATGCCAGTTGTAATCCCTGATGCAATGCCAGACATGGAACGCCTTGGTATTAAAAGAATTATGGCACATGCAGAAAAACCTGCAGCTTATATGGCAGATGGTTATGCAAGAGTTAGTAAAAAAGTTGGAATATGCGGTGCTCAATCTGTTGGAGGGATGAATTTAGCAGCAGGTATTCAGGATGCATATCTCGCCTGTTCGCCGGTTATTGCTTTAACAGGCAGGCTACCTCAGATAGAGCAAAACAGACATGCATATCAGGAAGTTGACCATATGGATCCATTTAATGCTGTAACGAAATATAACACAATGGTAACAACAGTTGATGAATTACCTACAACTATAAGACAGGCATTCAGAGAATCTACAACAGGAACTCCTGGTCCTTCTCACATAGATATTACTGGAGTTACAGGCGAAATTATTACAAAAGAAGCAGATTTAGAGGTGATTGCTGAAGCTCAATATATGCAAATACCTTCGTACAGACCTGAACCTGATTCAAATTCAATTAAAAATGCTATCAATCTACTTATAAAAGCCAAAAAACCTGTAATCATAGCAGGAGGGGGAGCTAATATTTCTGGAGCAAGAAAAGAATTGATAAACATTGCTGAAAAATTAAATATTCCTGTGGCAACTTCTCTTAATGCAAAAGAAATATTTCCATACGATCACCCTCTTGCAGTGGGAATTCCTGGATCTTATTCAAGGTCCTGTGCAAATAAAATTGTGGCAGAATCTGATTTAGTTTTTTTTATAGGTAGTCATACGGGAAGTCAAATCACAAATAATTGGCGTCTTCCGAGGAAAGGAACATCAATAATACAATTGGACATTAATCCTGCTGAATTAGGAAGATCTTTCCCTATTAAGATTGGACTTATGGGTGATGTGAAAGCAACCCTATCTAAAATCCTTAACAATATACCGCAAAAAAAAGAAATCCATACAGACTGGATTAAAAGAATACAAAACCTAGTTAATGAATGGAAAAATGAAGTTGGACCTTTATTAAAATCAGACACAATTCCTATGAGACCAGAAAGACTAAGTAACGAACTCACAAAATCCTTACCTAATGATGCAATCTTAGTTTCTGATACTGGTCATTCAGGAATCTGGACAGGAACAATGATGGATCTTAAACATGAAGAACAATCATATATAAGGTGTGCCGGATCATTAGGATGGGCTTTGCCTGCTGCTATCGGAGCAAAATGTGCTGCCCCTGACAGACCGGTAATTTGTTTTACCGGAGATGGGGGCGCCTGGTATCATCTCACTGAATTGGAAACAGCAGTAAGAAACAATATTAATACAATNTGGGTAATNAATAATAATTCATCATTAAACCAGGAACGTCATNTGAATGAAGAAATCTTCGGAGGNGCAAAACCNGGATCAGATCAAATGTGGAAATTNAANNANGGNCAATTTGCNNAAATAGCAAAATTAATGGGATGTGTAGGNATAGAAGTAAANAAACCNAATGAAATNAATNCTGCNNTNGAANAAGCTATNGAATCNGGNAAACCTTNTGTNATTGANGTNAAAACTGATATTGAAGGGATAGCGCCNGTTGCATGGNATTAGATTAACAAATCAAAATTCCTTAAACATTTTATTATGATAAATACCATCCATCAGATATTTGCCTCCATGTACTTTGTAGCCATGTTTAAAATAAAAATCTAATTTATCAGATTGTGCTTCTAAAATGATTTTTGGAACTTTTTTATTCCTGGCAATTTCTTCTATTTTGATAAGCATCTTTGATCCTATTCCTTGATTTCTGTAAGTTTCTACTATAGCCATACGNCCAAGTTTATAATCACCAGAATATTTNTCACAATAAAATCTACCGGTACCTATTATTTCTTTTGAATTCATAACAATTAAATGAACTGCATTTTNGTCATGAATATCAAATTCCCAACGCCATGGGATTTGTTGTTCTATAACAAAAATTTTTATTCTGATATTTCTGACTTGAATGAACTCAATNCCTGTCTTAGCCTGAATTATTTTAATCATATAAAATTCTAAAATTTCAAAACTAAAAAAATATTATACATAAAAATGTCTTAAGAAATCGTAAAAATACATAAAATNTAGNTATTTAATGTATTTTAATAATATGAGAGGTCTAAATTTGTTGACTCNCTCTACTCATAGAAATATAATAACTTTTCGTGTTTTTACACAAGTTTACTAGTCCTTTATCAGAAATGGTGTTATTTTATGCCTACAATTAATCAATTAATAAAAAATGGAAGAAAGACAAAAAGAGGGAAAGATAAATCTCCAGCTTTAAGATTTTCTTTTAATTCTTTAAAAAATACTGGCTATAGAAATACTGGCTCTCCTCAAAAAAGGGGTGTTTGTACACAAGTTAGAACACAAACACCTAAAAAACCTAACTCTGCGCTTCGAAAAGTTGCAAGAGTACGATTAACTAATAGCATGGAAGTAACAGCATACATCCCTGGAGAGGGACATAATTTACAGGAACATTCTGTAGTGCTAATAAGAGGCGGACGGGTAAAAGATTTACCAGGAGTCAGATACCATATTATAAGAGGAGCTCTTGACACGGAAGGTGTGGCAGATAGAAATCGAGGCAGAAGCAAGTACGGTACAAAAAAATCTGGAACTCCTAATTCATCACCATCACCATCACCATCACCATCAACAGAATAATTCATAGGTAATAAAATGTCGCGACGCCATAGAGCTAAAGTAAGAGATATAATAATTGAAGCAAAATATAACAATCTATCTTTAACTAGATTCATAAACAAAGTTATGAAAAGTGGGAAAAAATCCTTAGCTCGCAAAATTGTTTATTCAGCATTGGATGAAATTGAATCAAAAGCAAAAAAACCAGGGATTGAAATATTTAATCAGGCAATCTCTAATGTTGCTCCTGCAGTAATACTAAAAAGCAGAAGAGTTGGAGGAGCTAATTACCAAATACCTACTGAATTACCTTCAGAAAAAAGTCAGACACTTGCCATGAGATGGATAATTGAAAGTGCAAGATCCAGAACAGGCTCTGCTTATTATTTAAGACTTGCAAGAGAACTATTAGATGCTTCAAATTCTCAAGGACCTGCAGTAAAAAGAAAAGATGATATACATAAAATGGCCGAAGCCAATAAAGCCTTTGCTCATTTCAGATGGTAATTACGGAGAATAAACTTATGAATAAACTTAGCAACACAAGAAATATGGGATTTATAGCACATATAGATGCCGGGAAAACTTCTGTTTCTGAATGCGTATTGTTTTATACAGGAAGAACTCATAAAGCAGGAAATATAGACGATGGAAATACTGTTTTAGATTGGATGGCGCAAGAAAAGGAAAGAGGAGTAACCATTGTTTCTGCTGCCACATCATGCGAATGGAATGGCTTTGATATTAATATTATTGATACTCCCGGGCACGTAGATTTTACAGCTGAGGTAGAAAGAAGTTTAAGAGTATTGGATGGCGCAGTAGTCGTACTTGATTCTGTTGCAGGAGTACAGCCTCAATCAGAAACTGTATGGAGACAAGCAAACAAATATAATGTCCCTCGTATGGTATTTATAAATAAAATGGATAAAATAGGTGCAGATTTTGACAGGGCAACTCAAACATTAATAGATAGATTGGCAGCAAATCCAGTGCCAATACAAATCCCTATTGGAGCTGAAGATAAATTTGAAGGTATTATAGACTTAGTAGAACAAAAGGCAATTTACTATAAATTTGGAGATGAGCTTGGTCATATTGATAAAACCACAGACATTCCTGAAGATTTGAAGGCAAAAGCCGAGAAATATCGTTCAAATTTAATTGAAAAAGTTGCAGAAAACGATGAGGAGTTTCTAGATATAGTTTTCTCTGGTGAAGAATTTGAAAATGAAAAATTAAAAAATGCTATAAGAAGAGTAACAATATCTAATGCAATTATTCCTGTAATGTGCGGTACTGCATTAAAAAGAAAGGCTATTCAACCCATGTTAGATGCAATTGGAGAATATTTACCTTCTCCACTAGATGTTCCATCCGTATCAGGAAAAGAATATAGAGGTGAATCAGATCAAATAAGAAAAGCAGATGATAATGAACCATTCTCTGCCTTAGCATTTAAAACAGTTTCAGATCCTTATATAGGAAGATTGATTTACTTCAGAGTATATTCAGGATCTATAGATGCAGGTGCAGGAGTGCTAAATACTATTACAGGTAAAAAAGAAAGAATGGGAAGAATAGTAAAAATGCATGCAGATGACAGAGAAGAAATAAAAAGCGTCAGTGCAGGAGATATTGCAGCTGCTGTAGGATTAAAAGATACTTCAACTGGTCATACAATATGTGACGAGAATCAACCCATTATTTTAGAAAAAATCACTTTCCCTGAACCTGTTGTAGCTGTTTCTGTAGAACCAAAACTAAAATCCGAAAAAGATAAATTACAGGAAGCTTTACTTAAAATGGCTGAAGAAGATCCGACATTTAAAGTTTCTTACAATGACGAAACTGCTGAAACTCTTATTTCAGGTATGGGGGAATTTCATCTTGAAATAATGGTTGATAGAATGAAACGTGAACTAAATGTAGAATGTAATACTGGGAAACCGCAAGTGGCCTATAGAGAAACTATTACCTCTAACTCTCATGCTGAAGGAAAATTTATTAGGCAAAGTGGTGGTAGGGGGCAATATGGCCATTGTGTTCTTGAAGTAGAACCAAGAAAAAGCGGTGAAGGATTTGAATTCGTAGACTCTATAAAAGGAGGAGCTATTCCAAGAGAATATATCCCCGCTGTTAGAAAAGGAATTATAGAAGGTTTAACCAGTGGTAATTTATTAGGATACCCTGTGGTTGATATAAAAGTTAATCTAATTGACGGTAGTTTTCATGATGTTGATTCCTCTGAAGTTGCATTTACAATTGCAGGTTCCATGGCTGTAAAAGATGCCATTAAAAAAGGCAACCCTGTTGCATTAGAACCTATTATGAAAATAGAAGTGACAACCCCTGGTGATTTCCTTGGAGAAGTAATTGGAGATTTAAACAGAAGACGTGGCCAGGTAAGTGAAACAACATCTATAACTGACACACAAATTATTAAAGGATCTGTACCTCTTGGAGAAAGCTTTGGATATGCTAATACTTTAAGATCTCTTACACAAGGAAGAGCTAGTTTTTCAATGGAATTTGAAAGATATGATGAATTACCAAAATCTATATTAAAAGACAAAATTGAAAATCAAGGAAAAAATGACTAATAAAAAAGAAACATCAAAAATCAGAATAAAATTAAAATCCTTCGATCACAGAATGATCGACTTCTCCGTTCAGCAAATTATTGAAGCAGCAGAAAGAACTGGTGCCTCAGTATCAGCTGTACCTTTACCTACAAAAATTAAACGATTTTGTGTAATAAGATCCCCTCATATTGATAAAGATAGCAGAGAACACTTTGAATTCAGAACTCATAAAAGATTATTAGATATATTAGACCCAAATGCTAGAACTATCGATGATCTAACCAACCTTAATGTGCCTGCGGGTGTAGATATTTCAATGAAATTATAAATAGAAATGAAAAATGTCAATAAATAAAATATTAGCAAAAAAAATTGGATCAACAACCATCTTTAAAGATGGGGAATCAAAGCACGCAACAATATTAAAATCTGGTCCATGCACGATAACCCAAATTAAAACCCAAAAAAATGACGGTTATAATGCAGTGCAATTAGGGTTTGAACATGCAAAAAATTTAAACAAACCTTTAACAGGGCACTTACTAAAAACTAAAAATAAATTCAAAACACTAAAAGAATTTAAAATATCTGAAGACATTTCAAATAAAGTAGGGGATTCAATTGATGTAAGTATTTTCTCAAAAGGTCAATATTTAAATGTAACTTCAAAATCAAAAGGCAGGGGTTTTACAGGGGTTGTAAAAAGATGGCACTTTAAAGGCGGTCCTAAAACCCATGGACAATCAGACAGACATCGTGCACCCGGATCCATAGGAGCCGGCTCTACTCCCGGAAAAGTTTTTAAAGGGAAAAAAATGCCTGGAAGATATGGGGGAGAACAGTTTACAATAAAAAATCTTGAAATATTAGATATAGATTTAGACAATAATTTATTATACATATCAGGTTCTGTACCTGGAGCTAAAAATACTTTAGTATCAATCTCAGCAAGTAATAAAGCCTTCACTCCTTATGAAGAACCTAAAATTGTAGAACCAAAAATTGTAGAACCAAAAATTGTAAAACCAAAAATTGTAGAACCGAAAATTGTAGAACCGAAAATTGTAGAACCGAAAGCTGAAGAACCGAAAGCTGAAGAACCGAAAGCTGAAGATAAAAATAAAGGCAGTAATTAACGAT